>JABURT010000169.1 GCA_014762495.1 Gammaproteobacteria bacterium
GGTTTTTTTGCGTGAGATTTATAGGGCAGTGGCGACATGCCGCTCGCCGAGTGGTTTAAGCGGGCCGGGGTTGGGGTGCACTGGCGGGCCGCGACATCGCAGTCGGATCGGGGGGGCAAGCGCGTTACCGAAAGCGCCTTTCCTCCCAATTTCGGTGCCCGTTACAATAAGGCCAGCCTTGGTATCACACTAACCCACCTCTTTGATGGAGAGCCAGCTCAAGAAGCGGGCCTGTCCGCCGATGACTGTATCGTTGCCGTCAACGGTCTCAGGCTGAGTGGCGACAAGTGGGAATCCCTGTTAAGACAGCATCAGCCCGGCGACGTACTATATGTACACGCCTTCCGTCGTGATGAATTGATGGAATTTGAGGTCAAACTGGGGCCACCGCTTGAAAATGTCTGTGTACTCATCGGCGAAGATGGCGATGATGCCAGGCATTTACGAGATAAGTGGTTAGGTGCTTGAGGTAAACTGAGGCATGATTCTAAACATGACATTTCATCCTAAGCGCCTACACTCTGATTCAGAGCGCATGATCACAACAATTATAAGAGTGAATTATGAGCAAGTTTGAAAATCTGCAAGTCTTGCTAGTGGATGACATCAAGAGCATGCGTACCATGATACGCGGCATCCTCTTCAATATTGGCATACACAAGATCCACGATGCGGCCGACGGCCATGAGGCCCTCTCTGTATTGAAGCAACAGGAGATCGATCTCATCATCTCCGACTGGAACATGCCGAAGATGGACGGTCTCGAATTGCTCAAGGCGGTGCGTGCCGACGAGAAATACAAAGACATGCCATTCCTCATGATTACCGCCGAAAATCGCAAGGAAAATGTCATTGATGCGATACAGGCCGGCACATCTGAGTTTATTGCCAAACCCTTCACCGACGGCACCTTGCGCGAGAAGATCGACAAGATCGTCAAATAAAATCCCCCGACAATTACAGGCGTCGTCGCACCACTTCGGCGATCTCCTCATCCGTCAACACCAGGGGATTGGTCTTCATGCTGTTTCCACGACTGTTGGCCACAATACGCGGGATGTCATCTGATGTGACCCCGTATTCGGACAAGCTTGGCAATGCGAGTTTTTGCGTCCATTCCCTTAAGAGATCGACCAATGATTGCCTCGCGGCCTCATCGTCAATCCCTTCCTGCCCTTGTAACAGGCGACCAATCTCGGCATAACGTGCACGGGCCGGGCTATTGGGGAGTCGTTCTGCAAGGGCCGCCAGATTGACAGCGGTGGCCTCGGCCACCAAGGTACCGCATACCACACCATGAGGGATGGGAAAGAAGGCCCCCAGTGGCGAAGCCAGACCATGGACCGAGCCCAGGCCGACCTGCGCCAGGGTGACACCTGAGAGATAGGCGGCATATAGCATGGCGGCACGCCCCTGCTGCGCGGCAGGACTCTCTCCCCCTTCCCATGCGCTCCAGAAACCCCGGTTAAAGGCGGTCAGGCCACTCAGGGCCAGGGCATCACAAAAGGGGTTGGCCCGTGTCGAGACATAGGATTCCATGAGCTGGGTAAAGGCATCCATCCCCTGCGCGGCAATCAGCGTTGGCGGGCAACTTTCCAGCAATTGCGGATCCAGCACGGCCACACGCGGCACCAGGCTTGGATGGCGAAATGATTTCTTGTAACCCTCCGTTCCGTGCACGCTCAGCACGGCGTTTCGCGTGGCTTCGCTTCCGGTCCCTGCGGTGGTCGGCACCGCGATGAGCGGTAGGGAGGGCCCCGTGTAACTCAGCCCCTTACCGACCCCTTCCAGGTGATCCAGTACCGAATTGCCAAATGGCAAGAGGCCAGCTATCGCCTTGGCCGCATCCATAACACTGCCGCCGCCTATGGCGACGACGACTTCGATTCCCGTCTCGCGATATCGCTTCACCGTATCATCCACCAGTGTTGGGGATGGCTCACCCGATACCGTCATCTGCCGCCAGTTGATCCCCTGTTGATCAAGTTCACGCGTGAGATCGTCCCAGCGTTCACTACCAAAAAAAGAGGCTCCACCGGTAAGCATCAAGACCGTCCTGCCGAAGCTCTGGATTAATTCTGGCAGTTCGCGATGACGACCGGGACCAAATTTCACCTGCGGCAGGGCGGACAGTTCGAATTCAACAGGAAGAGTATCGTTTGTATACATTTTTATCGGCTGCTATGGTTATGAAAAAACACATTTTGTGTGGCTTAATATATCGGTTGCGACATCCTATAAGAAAAGACCCAAACTATGCACCCATTGAAAATCCTTGCTTCAATCATCACACTTTACATCCTTTCAGGTATCGGGGTAGTTCATGCCAAGGTCCTTGATGATTCACTACTCCCCTACCAGGCTCAAGTCGACAATATCGTGCAGGGCTTTAACCTACGCGATCATCAGCCCTTTAGTGATGCCCTGGACATCGAAGCCATTCTCGACAAGTCACTGGACAGCTTTTTACTGGAGAGAAGTTTTCGCGAAGAGTTTCGTAATTCTTTCAGCAAAACGGGCGCTGATAAACTGGGGCAAAATATCCTTGCCAGCCTGGGGGACTACGGCATGGCAAAACTGATCAATATTCAACCATCCGATACGGGTGCTCAAGCCCTCATGCGCCTCGACTTCGGTGACTCCGGCAATGGTTATATGATCCTGGATCTCATCACCGACGGACAGGGCAAGGTCCGTGTCACAGACTGGTTCGATTATTCAGCGGGTCAAAAATACAGCGCCAGCCTCAGTCAACTTGTGGCCCTGTTCTCCCCCACTCCAACGATTGTCGGCACGGTCTTCGATATTGCAACGGATCGGGAAGAACAAACCCGCTTGATAATGGATCTATTTGAAAAACAACAACAAGGCGATTACGAGGCCGTCGTAAAATCCTTCCTGTCTCTGGATGAAACTCTCAAAAGCAACCGTGCCCTGAATTTCTTCGCGGTACAGGCTGCCAACCTGTCTGGCGACGACCAGCTCTATCTTGCCACACTGGAGAATGTCGAACGCCATTTCTCCACTGACCCAACACTGCAATTCGTACTCGTGGATTACTATTTCCTGAAAGGCGATTTCAACAAGGCCATTCAGTCATTAGAAAATATTCACCAGGATTTCGGGACCGAGGATGCAGCCATCTACAGTATGTTATCCAATGCACACTATGAGGCCGGTGAAATCGAACAGGCCATTAATCATGCTTCAAGAGCGATCGAAATTGAGCCCGAATATGAAAACGGGTACTGGTCGCTTTTTTCCCTGCATATCCAGACGCAGCGCTGGCAAGATGCCGTGGCCGTAGCCAGGATACTGGAATCTAGATTCGACTATGACCTGGGCCCCAGCAGTCTTGAACAGGCCGGTGGTTATCAATCGTTTATCGCAAGCCCGGCCTATCAGGCATGGAAGTGACATCATCAATGGCTGTGCTGGATAGCGCCTAGTAGTTCGGGATACCTTTCGAGATCTTCATACCGATCCAGATCGGTAAGTGTACTCAACTCATGATAGCACCAGCCCAGGCGGTCGAGGCGACTGCGCGTTTCCTCCAACACCGTCTCACGACCCCATTCGATATCATCAAACATTGCAGCACTGATACGACGGCAACCCAGCAAGACGTAACCACCGTCCTCGGCCGGACCGATGACCACATCATTCCCTTCCTGCAGGGCAGTAACCGCCTGACGTAGATAGTTCTGATCCATATCGGGACAGTCACTGCCGATAAGAATGCAGGCGTCGTTCCGGTCCTGCTCCAATTGCTGCTGGAGCGCATGATACATACGTTCACCCAAATTGTTGCCAACCTGCTGGCGCAGGGGTATCTCAAATGTCTCGGCACAGTGTTGTATATATGGATGGTCCGTTGCGGTGGAGTACAGGTACATTGGAGAAAGTGACGCTAGCGCGATGCGTTTTAATGTTCCCTGCAACAACCTCTCATGCAGGCGGCAGGCCTGTTCGGCCGTCAGTTGCGGCATCATCCGGGTTTTTACCCTGCCGGCGACGGGGGCCTTTGCAAACAACACGATGCTGACACGCGAAAGGTGCATCTTCACACTCGGTCAATAGCGCTTGGCCAGTTGCTGAGGATCCGCACCCAGATAATAGGCCAGGCGCAGGCGCCACATGAGTAAGATTGTCTTGAAGATGCCATGCTCTTCCCAGCGTCGACTGGAGGTAAATACTGGGGAGCGAATACAGGCGGGTCGTGAAACCTTCTTCATGCGCCGACTAAAATCGATATCCTCCATCAAGGGCAGTTCGGCATAGCCACCAACACGATCGTATGCGGAACGTGTGACAAAAACAGCCTGATCGCCAGTCGCGATCCCACTCAGGCAGGAACGCAAATTCATCATATGCTCGATGAGTCGAAACATCGGATTTCGGCCACTGAGACGCACATTGAATCGTCCCCACTCATGTCCCGCGAGTGCCTGGCTGATTTGTGAAATCACGTCTGTGGGCAGGAGGGTATCCGCATGCAAAAACAAAAGCGTCTCCCCCCAGGCATGACGGGCACCCGTGTTCATCTGATGGGCACGCCCCGGGCTTGAAGTAACAACCTGGTCGACCAGGCTTTCGCTTAATGCCACGGTGTCATCTTCACTGCCGCCGTCGACCAGAATCACCTCATGTCCCCCGTTTCTAAGCGGCTGAAGGGCCATCAGTGTGCGTACTATGACACGCGATTCATTCAGCGCCGGTATGATGATGGAGAGTTGATAGGGACGGTCCAGATAATGTGAAGACAGTTGTGGTTGTCTGATCTTGCGCGGGATATAGGGACGACTGCTGCGACTCTTCATCCACTCAATGCCCCTCCACAGCTGCTTCCCTGTCCGGCTGTACAGCCGTAGCAGTGTTCCATGACAACGATCGACTGATTCTCAAAATTCACATCCAGGCAATCGCGAATGTGCAACGAAGAATTTGTCCTGGCCTCAATCTGTATGGGCAGGTTCAACATTTGATTGAAGTCGCAGTCATAGAGATAACCCTGCCAGTCAACGCTGATCAGGCTCCGACACATCACCGAATTAAGGTTGTCTTGCTGATAGGCCCCACGCAAGATACTCATATAGTCATCGAACTGCCCCCTGGACAGCAGGCTGCTGCCAAAGCGGGCAATAGGCATATTGGCCAGGGTATAGAGCTGGTTAAATACGACACCGTGCATCTCATCTAGACGTTGACGGTAATCCTTCGACAAGGATTCTTGAGAAGGCGGCAGGAATGGCCCTGTTGGGTTGTAGACTAGATTGAGTGGCAGCCTTTCATCGGCTTTTCCATAACCAAGTGTATTTAATTTTTTTAAGGCCTCAATGCTCGCCTGGTAGACGCCCTTTCCACGCTGACCGTCGACATTTTCTTCCAGATAACAAGGCAGGGAGGCAATGATTTCAACATTGTGTTGGGCCAGAAATTCCGCCAGTGCTTCATAACCCGGTTCCTGCAGGATGGTGAGATTACATCTATCCATGATGTGCAATCCACGTGCAGACGCCTCACCGACCAGGTAGTTGAACTGGGGATTCATTTCCGGGGCACCACCTGTGATGTCCAGGATCTTGATGCCTTGCTTGTCGATGAATGTGAGAACATCATCTATGGTCTCACGGCTCATCTCCTCCTTACGTTTTGGGCCCGCATTGACATGACAATGCTGGCATTGCTGATTACAGCGGTATCCCAGATTGACTTGCAGGGTTTCGAGCTTTGCACGAGTCAAGGCCGGGAAGCTGGTCGGCATCAGTTTATGCAGGGTATCCAGCACGAGTCAGTTCCCCAGAAATTCCACAATTTCATCGACCATGTCCTCGGCGTAGAGATCTCGGAAAAAATGGTCAGCTCCCTCTATCACCGATAAGCGGATTTGCTCACCGTCTGCCATAGACTGTACGGCTTCGGTAAGCCCTGTGACCACAGTATCTTCGCTACCGGCGAATACCAGCGTAGGTTTGTTTATCTTGTTCAGCAAGTGGGGGGTATGTTTGCGCTCGTCATCTTGGTAATAACTGACAAAGGCTTCAGCACTAACCGAGGTGTCTTCACAGTAAATGAAATCAACACCTTGCAGAAGGGTATCGCCCTTCCCGTTTTCGACAAGCTTTTGTGCCCGCCGATAGACATCGGCGAGCGGTTTTTTGTATCGATTCTGGTAGGATTGCGCCACTTCCCCGGCATCCCAGGTCGCCGGAGCGATCAAAATCACCTTACTGACCAGGTCGTTGCCATGTTCGCTGGCAAACCAGGCTGTCTGATTTCCTCCCCTTGAGTGTCCCAACAAAACAACCGGGCCACTATCGCGTCGTTTCAACCAGTCCAGCCATAGACCAATTTCTGTCATGGCGTCTGTATGTTGATGGGTGTGACGTGCCTTGCAATCATACATCTGGCGTCGTTCATTTTGATCCAGACTGAGGGTAATACTGAGGGAGTTCAGGCCCGTTTGCTTGAAAAGCCGTTGCAGGGTGCTCATGATCTCCATGCGACCGTGGGCAAGTGTCCCGTGCGTCATGAGTATGACGCCATCTGAGAGTGCCTTGCCATCGGCCAGTTCGAGATGACCTATTAAAGTGCGTCCCTCATGCACCAGGCGCTCTTCGCCCGCTTTAAGCATGCTTGACGAGAAGATGGACAATGATACCAACAGCATCAAGACTTGTTTCATGGCGTCTCCTGGGTGACTCATTTCTAGTCCCTGCCTGAGGACACGTAGCCATCATGGCATATCGCTGGCAATCCAGCTTCTATTTTGTCACGTCCCCGGTGATCCGGGTCACACGATTCTACCCCGGTTCCCGTCCTGCTCAAATATGTACGATGCATTTACCCCGCAAGGGTGCATTTTGGCTTGACTTTCCTTGCTATCTGCATAGTATTTAAAAACATTATTGAATGGTGTCATATTCACTTTTGTCGAGATCTCATGTCAAGTCTGAACTTCAAGCAAGACCTGTTCGACCAGTTCGCGCGCATTGGCAAGGCTGTCAGTAATGGCCGCAGGCTGGAACTCCTGGAGCTCCTGGCACAGGGGCGCCATAACGTCGAAACACTGGCCGCCATGACCAATATGTCGGTGGCCAATACCTCACAACATCTGCAGTCGCTGCGACAGGCTGGTCTGGTTTCTGCAAGTAAAACCGGTCAGCATGTCTACTATGACCTGAGCAGCCCAAGAATCATCGATCTGTTGACGGTCCTGCGTGACCTGGCCGAAGCCAACCTCAATGAGGTGCATCGCCTTGTGCAGCAATATCTTGATGTAAAAGATCCCCTGGAACCGTTGCCTCGTGATGACCTGGTAAGACGTGCCCGCGAGGGAAAAGTCACTGTTCTCGATGTCAGACCCGCCGAGGAATACGAGGCCGGCCATATCCAGGGGGCAATCAACATCCCGGCAGATCAGCTGGATGCCCACCTGGAACAATTACCCAGGGATCAGGAAATCGTAGCGTATTGCCGAGGACCGTATTGTGTGCTGGCCTTCGATGCCGTTCAGAAATTGCGTGATATGGGTTTTGAGGTTCGTCGGCTTGAGGACGGTTACCCTGAATGGAAGCAAGCCGGTCTGCCAACGGATGAATGAAAGGTCACCACCCCAATGCGGGAAGTGGTGCCTCTAGGATCATACAAAAAAGACGGCGTCATGCCGTCTTTTTCTTAGCACTCTTTTTACTGGTTTTCTTGCTGGCAGCCTTCTTTTTGGCGGCTTTTTTAGCCGTTTTCTTCTTTGCTGTCTTCTTGGTCACGGCCTTTTTCGCGGCCTTCTTACGAGTCGACTTTTTCTTGCCCTTCTTCGCTTCCTTGCGCTCGTAATCGCGGTGCCATTTCTCTGTAAACTTGGTGACAGCTTTATCCAGCAGTTCCTGGCGTTTAATTGCCTTTTGCACATCGCGCACTGACTCAGCCAAACCCTGGGCAGTTTCCCTTGCGTGCTCTCTCGCAGTCCTGGACGACTGCTTCACGCTCTTCATCATCTCTCTTGCTCTAGCAGCGGCCTTCTTGGAGGCCACGGACTTTATCTTGTTGGCTTTTACAAGTGCTTCTTTGAGTTTCAGTTCAGCCTGCTTCAGTTTTGCCTCGGAGCGTATTACGGCCTCGTTGGCCTTATCCGCCAGTTTCATTGACTTAATCAGTTGCTTGAGCGTCTGAGCATGATGCTCACTCACAGGTTCCTGACTGGCCAGTTGGTTCACATCACGTTTGATATGACTGGTCCTGCTATTTGTCGCCTTCTGTTTCGACATATTTTCCTCGCTAGAACAACTATGTAAGTCCGAATAAAGCTTAGCTCATGTATCCTGCCTATGCACACCATGGCAAAAAAAAAGCCGCCTGTACAGGCGGCTTTGAAGAGCAGTTTAGACTATCGGATCCGCGCGTCTGGCACACCGAATCAGGTAGAAGGCAAGGCCGAGTGCAAGCACACCGGCTACCACTTTCGCAATTATCACGGGTGCCGCTAATGCAACAATGGCCAACACGAATGTGATGAACATTCCGACTGTCCAGTACAGGCCAACTGCAATAATGGATGGAATGATGTACAAGGTAATCACGGTTGCAAATATCAACCCCCATGCCAGGGACAGTGCCATGGGTGCCACAAAGGGATCGCTTCCACCCCAACCATAGGCCGTTGGCAACAGCCCCATGATAGTGGTTGCCGCAGTGAGTAGTACCGCACGCAAACGGCGGCGACCCGCATTCATGATTGCATTGCGCATGCTTTCACCCTCTTCCATGGCCCGTTGTATAAAGACCACCAAGACCAGAGAGGCATTGACCACCACACCGGTCAGGGCGACCATACCGAGCAGGGAGAAAAATGACAGCGGCATATCCATCCACACGATATCGTGGACGAAAAAGCTCACAATGATACCAATTGCCCCAAAGGGTATCGCCGTCATAACGATAATTGGATATTTAAAGTTATTGAACTGCACCGAGAGAATTATAAATATACCAATCAGTGCGAAGATAAAGGAGGCTGCCAGATCACGTATCGATTCGACATTCTGTTCTGCCTCACCACCATAGTTCACGTTCACTTTGTTATAAAGATCACCCATCCACTCTTTTTCATCCTCGGCCACCCTGGCGTTGAGCTCGGCAGAAGTAATGATGTTGGAGTTGATGTTGCCGACAACGGTAATGACACGGATACCGTCCTTGTGACGAACTGCAGAATATCCCTTGCTACGCTCAAATTTTGCGATTTCGTGCAGAGGAACCAGTCCTCCGCGTTGGTTGGGGATCTCAAGGTTACGCAATTGCTCCATCTGCTGTGCACGATCCTCAGGATAGCGGATGGTTACATCGACCTCTTCGGTGCCGCGACGAATTGTGGAGGCACGAAGTCCATCCACTGCGGCCCGTACATGAGTCGATGCGGTCTGCAGGTTTACACCCGCATACGCCGCCAGTTCACGATCCAGAACCACACGGATCTCTTCATCACCAGCTTCGAGACCACTTTCGACCGAGGTTACCCCTTCGATGGTGCCGAGGTACTTCTCTAAGCGCTCGGCAGCAGCAATGGTATTGTTGATATTGTTACCGGACAGTTCCGCTTCCAGCGGACGCCCCGTCGGTGGACCGGAACGTAATTCCGTGAAGGATAACTCCAGGTCAGGGAATCGTTCTGGCAACTTTTGTTCCAGCATATGCATATCGTCCATTGCATCGTGGTCGGGACGTGTCAAAGCCGGCGTATAGAGCACTCGGATCTGCCCATACCGTGGACCATTTTGTGCATTGGGATCGCCTGATTGCATCTGGGTGTTACCTGCACCGATGATAGTATTTTCCAGATTTGATTCATTGATCATGCTTCGCATCACACGATCGACGTTGTTCAGTTTTTCACGCATCAATTCCAGGCTTGTCCCCTGTTCCGCCACAGCACGAACGATATATTGATCCACCGCGACGGCTGGAAACAGTTGAAAGGACATGGTCCGCGCCAATCCAAAACTGGCAAACAATACGACAAGCGAGAGAAACACCGCCATATAGCGATAGCGAATGGCAATATCCAGAAGTTTGGCGTATTGATTCTCCAGCCATACCAGCCACGCGCGTTCCTTGGGTTTTTTCTTTGGGTTTGTCACATAGGCGACATGACTGGGAAGAATGAAGAAAGATTCAAACCAGGACAATGCCAACAGCAAAATAACCACGATTGGGATGGCAATGATGAATTTACCGATCTGACCTGAAACAAACATCATGGGAGCAAAGGCGGTAATGGTTGTCAGCACAGTTGCGGTAACCGGGCCAATTAACTCGGATGCCCCCTTGACTGCTGCATCGTGAGGCTTCATCCCTTTTTCCATGTGGTAGGTTATGTTCTCGCCTACGATGATTGCATCATCCACCAACATACCTAGAACCATGATAAATCCCATCATGGAGATCAGGTTGAGAGTGATGCCATTTAGATAGAGGATGAACAGCCCCATGAGAAACACAATGGGCAATCCCCAGGTGGTAGTGATGGCGACCGATGGTCTTAAAAACAAGATCAATGCAGTGAAAACAAGGAATACGCCAACCATGGCGTTATTGGTTAAAACCCCCAGGCGCATCCGAGTAAAGCGTGATATATCCTGGAATGCCTCAACCTTTACCTCGTTGCCATAGATCTCGGGTACGGTCTCAAGATAACTACGTACTCCATCGACGGCATCGATGATGTCAGCATCGCTCCGCTTCATTACGATCATACTGATAGCACTGCGACCTGATACATCGTAGGTACGAGTTGGTGTTTCCAGTGCCTCACTAACTGTGGCCACATCTCCCAGGCGAAGCTGTCCCCCGCCCATGGTGGATCGAATCACAAGATTGGCTACATCTTCCGGGCCATCGAATTCACCTACAATGCGCACCACCTTCTGCCCTTCCGGCGTATCGATATTTCCACCCGGTGCGGTGACGTTCCAGACCTGCAATAACTGTTGTATCTCTCCAATTGAGACACGGTACTCACTCAGCTTTTGTGGATCGACGACCACGCGAATCTCGGCACGTCTCGGTCCCTGGATCGTTACGCGTGATATACCCGGCACGGATAGCAGGTCATCCTCGATGCTATCGCCCAGACGTTTGAGTTCAAGTTCACTGACAGGCGCGGAGACGGCAAGCTGAATCACCGGAATCATTGAGCTGTCAATTTCCAACACTAGCGGATCGAATGGCAGGTCTTGTGGGAGATCGGCACGATTCACCGACAATTGCACATCACTGGTAATGCGATTTCGATTCTTTGCGTCGGGATCGACTTCAATCGTAATGCTACCAGTACCGGGGAAAGAGACCGATGTCATCTTGTCGATACCTGATAGCGATTTCAGTTCCTGTTCAATTGGCGTTATTACCAGTCGTTCGATTTCTTCTGATGTAGCACCAGGGTAACTGACTGATACTTGAATTTGATCAAGGTCTACATTTGGAAAGGCCTCACGTTTCATTGCCCAAGCCGAATACAGTCCTAGCAGGACAATCGCAACCGAGATCATGTTGATAAGCAGGTCACGGTGAACAAAATAACGAATAATCGCAGTCATTGTGGTATTCCTTCCTGATCCCGACTCTTTTTACTGGTTAGTCCAGAGGCGACCTCGTAAGGCCGTTAATTTTGCTTGCCGTTTGGCCAACTCAATGGTTCGTTGTTTGAGATTGAACCTGCCGAGTTCCAGCTCTCCTTCAGCCAAAATCAATTGACTGGTATCGACTCGACCACTGCGAAAGCGTTGCTGAACATCATCGAAGCGATCCTGCTCAACTCTGAGACGCCTCTCAGATAACTTCATTGACTGCTGTGTCGTGCGCAGCTCGGCCATTAATTTATTGAGATCATATTCAATGTCACGCCTGACCTGTTCGAGGTTCTGCTCTGCGATATCTTTATCTAGCTGTGCCTGATAAAGCCTGGCATCGAAGCCACTTTTACTGACGGAGCGATTGTATTCCAGTTGCAGAGAATAGGCGGTCTCTGTGTTCGAGTCTCTTGTTTTCGGGCCCGCAGAAAGAACCAGATCCAGCTTGCTCGCTTTGTCATCTCTTGCTTTTTCGATGGCTGCTGTTGCCATCATTACCTCAGCCTTGTAGCGCAAAAGTCCTGCACTATACTCTTCAGCGGCCTCGAGCAGGGTTGTATAACCTGGAAGAGATCGCGTGCTGGCCTTTACCACTGGTATGAACTCATAATCCCACGGTTTACCCATGAGTCGATTAAGTGAAGTACGTTGTGTTTCCCACATTAATTCTGCATTTTTTAACTCAACACGGGCTGCACGTAGCTGAGCATCAAATTGTAGAAAATCCTTTTCCTCTGCCAGGCCAAGCTTCATATTGCCTTTTACAAACTCGACTAGTCTCTCTGCACGTCGCAAAGCAGAAACGGCATTTGTCTGGCTTTCATAGGCCAATGCCGCACCATAGAAGAGCTCGATAATCTGATTGCCGACCTGGTCGCGTAGGCTTCGCTCGCTGGCCTTTGACATGATGACACCGGCCTTTGAGTTTTGCATTGCGGTCTCAAAATTGGCATTACCCATGCCTTTCAGGAGCGGTTGTCTGTAGGTGACGATATAATCCGCCGAATCCGTAGGAAGTGAAAACCCAGTCGGCACAGGATATTCAGTGTTGCTTGTATTGGCAGATATAGACAGGCTACTGCCTATGCTCAACTGTTTGTTCAAACTAACACCAAGGGATGTGGTATCAGATATTGAGCCTATGAAATTGGCATCGCGGGATACCCCACCCTGTGCCGAGACGTTCCATCCCAGTTGACTCTCAGCCGCAACCACATCCTGCCGCGCTCGCTCTACCTGTTTGGACGCGATCTGCAAGCTTGTATAATTTTGCGAGACCCTCTCCAGCACTGTTTCTAGCTTCAACTTTTCGGCAGCAATCAAGGGGGATGCAGCCAATAACTGAAGAATCATCATGCTATAGAACAACTTCTTGTTGAGTGCTTTCAACATAACTTTTTCCTAGTTCTTTAAAGCGTGTACTAATAGATCGGAGATTTCAGCGGCCAATCGACCATCATCCGTGAAGACCTGCTGAGGCAGTTCACCATCGAACAATGTCATTAATTTTTGACGCATTGGTTCACCGGCGGCATAGAACATGATGCTGCCTATAATCATCAGGTGGGTGATAGCAGGGTTACTCTCTCGAAACTCGCCTTCTTCCTGTCCCTGTTTCAAGATTTCGGTAAGTGTCATAAAGATACGCATGACATAATTTAGCCCCTCTTCCGGAATATTTTCACCACCGGAGGCCATTTCACGCATCATCATGGGTGCGGCGCATGGATTGTCGTGCAGATTTTCTACCATGGTGGTGATGTAGGCTCTTAGCTTATCTTCGGCAGAAGTCTTGCTCGCCACATTACTCAGCAACTTTTCGGCGCTTTGATGCATATTGGCGCGAAAAACCTCGGAATAGAGTTCGGCCTTGCCGCCAATGTGGTAATAAATAGTCGCCTTGTTCACGCCTGCATCACGCGCGATTTCGTCCACACGTGCGCCGGCCAGGCCCTTCTCTGCAAAATGACTGGCCGCGACCTTGAGGATCTGCATGGTGGTGGTATCTGCGCTTTCTAAACGGGTCATGGGCTTTAACTAACCATTTAGTTAAACAAGACGGTTAGATGATAGGCATATTCCTGAGTAAGTCAACAGGGTATGGCAGGATTTTGCATTTCACCGATGAGAATTGACAAAGGTCGAGGCACTGCGGGGAATGGAAACAGGATATTTATTTTAAATTCAATATCTTGCAGTATTACACCATGAGGCGATATGCTCATCTACAGTTCGATGCGGCGCGGGCGTGTGACCCTCCTTTCCTCTAGTGGTGATCTACCGAGCATTTTTGCAGGTCTCGGTGGGCCTGCCCTATCTGGAAATGTGCTTTGTAGAGACAATGGAATGTCAGCCCTGCATGATTAACAGTCTCGTTGATAACCACACTGTCAGGGCCGATTTATCGGTGAGACTTTTGCTGGGACCCATCTCATCACGGGCGTGTCCACCGACTGGAATTGCCGATCTTTGGTACAGTTTCTGTAACAATAGTGTATCGATAAACGTCTAGAACAATTGCCGCCTTGAGACATACAAACTCCCAATTGTCATGCCAACCATTCCCCCGATGCCACTAGACTGTTTTTTGCTCACTCGACAATGGCGAGACAGCCGAAATGGGGTCGAACTGGTGTTCTGGGCGACCTCGCCGGAAGGCCCTGTACGCATCTGCATCAGCGGTCAGGAGGCACTGTTTTTCATCGCCCAGGGCGACACTGCAGCTCTGAGCACGCCCCCCTCAACACGCAAACCTCTGTCCTTGCGCACATTAGAGGGAACGCCGGTTGACGGGCTCTACTTCACCTCGCAACGCGACATGCAGGTCGCCGCTAAGACACTGAAACAACAGGGTATTACCGTCTATGAATCGGATATACGCCCCGCCGAGCGCTTTCTGATGGAGCGCTTTATCACGGCGGGCTTCCGACTTGATGGTGGGCAAGAGCGACGGCATGACTTCATTGACTGTACAAATCCGAGGCTGGCACCTGCCGATATTCGTCCTGAGTTTTCACTGCTCTCTTTTGATATCGAGACACGGGATATGAATGGTGAGCTGTATTCCATCGCCGCCATCTTCCGGGGGCGTGATCAACAATACAAACATTGCCTGTTTTTTGTCGGCCAGTTGGCGCAGACCGAACTTGCGGGCACTGGTGCACGGATAGTATCTTGCGCCGACGAGCGAAGCTGTATCGTGGCCTTTTTCTCCTGGCTCAAGGAATGTGATCCGGACCTTATACTGGGCTGGAACCTGGTGGCCTTCGACCTGAGTTACCTGCAGACACGTTGTCGAGCGCTGGGACTTACTTTGGATATGGGGCGTGGACGGGAGCGCAGCGTCATTTTACAGCCTGAATCCAGGCAACAGGTTCCCATCGCGCGTATCCCAGGCCGTGTGGTCCTCGATGGCATCGATACCTTACGATCCGCAACCTGGTCATTTGAAAGCTTCAGTCTTGAACATGTCGCCAATGAATTGCTGGGACGCGGTAAGCGGATCGATCCAGTCGCTGATAAGGTTGCCGAGATCACGCGTCTATATCATGAATCGCCGCTGGAACTGCTTGCCTATAACCTGGAGGATGCGCAATTAGTTATTGATATCTTTGACAAGGCCGATCTCATAGATTTTGCCGTCGAACGTGCCCGGCTCACCGGCCTGACCATGGATCGTATCGGTGGATCCGTCGCCGCATTCGACTACCTCTACCTGCCACGCCTGCATCGCATGGGGTATGTCGCCGGTGATATCGGAGATTTTGACAACATCATTTCCAGTCCCGGTGGCTATGTCATGGACTCACAGCCCGGCCTCTATGACAACGTCCTGGTACTGGACTTCAAGAGCCTGTATCCGAGTATCATTCAAACCTTTCTCATTGATCCCCTGGGCCTGGCCCAACCGGGAGAGGAGCCCGTCGAAGGTTTTTCCGGCGCCACATTTTCGCGTAGCCAGAATATCCTTCCTGGCATTATCGCCCGACTCTGGGAGGCTCGTGACGAGGCCAAGCATCGCCACAACAAGCCCATGAGCCAGGCCATCAAGATCATCATGAACTCTTTCTATGGTGTCCTCGGCACGCCTGGGTGCCGTTTCTTCAGTCCCAAACTGGCAGGTTCCATCACTCGCAGGGGCCATGAAATCATTCGCCGCTCCAAGGACTACATCGAAGCACAGGGCTACAAGGTGATATATGGGGATACCGACTCGGTATTCGTGCTTGTCGGCGAGGAAAGCGACATCGATGAATCACGACGCATCGGCGAATCGCTGGCTGTAGATTTAAATCGCTGGTGGCATCGAGCCATCGAAGAGGAACACAATACTCCCTCATTTCTGGAGATCGAGTTTGAGACTCATTATTCTAAATTCATCATGCCCACCATCCGTGGTTCGGACAAGGGTAGCAAGAAGCGTTATGCAGGCCTGATACACTCCAGTGATGGCACCGACAGGCTGGTGTTCAAGGGCCTGGAAAGTGTACGCAGTGACTGGACCGAACTGGCACGTGAATTCCAACGCGAACTATACCGTCGCATCTTTCTCGACCTCCCCTATGAAGAGTATATTCGTGAACTGACACAGGCCCTGCTCATGGGCAATTCAGATGACAAGCTCTATTATCGCAAGCGTCTGCGTCGTGAACTGGATGAATATGTACGCAATCAACCACCGCATGTGCAGGCAGCGAAAAAGCTACCTCAACAGCAATTGTCGCAACAGGGGTGGGTTGACTACCTGATCACGGTCAATGGACCCGAGCCGAGGGAGAGGCATGTTTCACCCATCGATTATGAGCATTACATTGAAAAACAAATAAAGCCTGTGGCGAACGGGATCCTGCATTTTCTGGGACAGGATTTTGAGACGCTCACGGGCCGTCAAATGAGCATGTTCTAAGGCCAATCTTATTCAGCTAACCTGACCAATCCCTGTTTATCCATTATAAAGGTATTGCGGGACCTGGCATCGAGAAGGCCTTCTGATTTGAACTGGGTCAATGTTCGGCTAATGCTCTCCTGGCGAACCCCCAGTGTCGCGGCCATGTCATCACGACTCAACAAGGTCACTTCGTTTTCAGAACTGCCTGTCTGTAATTTGCTCAAATAAAGCAGGAATTTGGCCAGCCGACGCGGGACCGCACCGGATGAAAAATCGGTGATCCACATATCGGCCATCGCCACATCCTCGGCAATCCGCTGGCTAATGGCCGTTTTGAGCTCGCACACCTCCTGGCCGACGTGGTGAATCACATGATGGGGAATGCGACATAATTCGACCGTGCCCAGCGCCCTTGCCGTATGCGGATGTTTGGCCTGGTGCAGGGCGTGCAGACCGAGCGTGTCACCGGTCTTGAGCAGGCGAACGATACGGCTGTGAGTATTCGAAACGGCGCCTTCCAGCTTCACCATGCCGCTGCGTATGGTGTACAGGGCATCATCATCACTGTCTGCATGAATTATGGTGTCACCGGACCGATAGGTCTGGATGGCGGGTTGAAAGCCGACCTCTTTCAGGTTGCTGTCCGGGACGTCCGCAAACAGGCTTAGCGGCCTGACTGGACAGCCGATACAGGTCAATTTTTGTTCACTTGCCATAGCGATTCTTCTTATTCCGTGTGAGATACGCTTGTTAACAAATTGCTAACCTAGCAAGTTCTTCGACAGAATCGTTAGGCATCTGAAAGTCGATGTGAGATTGTCACAAGAAATTTACCTAATTATCCTTTTCAACCGCTTAGACGGTCATCTGATTGTGACAAAGGACCTGGACTTCCCGCACTCGCGTCTGGCGCGGTTTTGTCTACAACAGGACTGACAGCTGTGTCCGGAATCGAGTAAAATCAGCGCCTTTCTCACTACCAAGACTTCATCATGAGCTCAGCCATCCAGCGTAAGACGACCACTGCGGTCCAGGTGGAGCATGTCACCATCGGTGGCGGCGCCCCGGTCGCGGTCCAGTCCATGACCAATACCGACACGGCCGATGCCATGGCCACGGCCATGCAGGTCAAGGAGCTGGCGCAGGCAGGCTCCGAGCTGGTACGTATCACGGTCAACACGGCCGAGGCCGCCAGCCAGGTGGCCTATATACGCGAGCAACTGGACCGAATGGGCATCAATGTCCCCCTGGTCGGCGATTTTCATTTCAATGGCCACAAGCTGCTGAGCCAGTATCCCGAATGCGCCGAGGCCCTTTCCAAGTACCGCATCAACCCGGGAAACGTCGGCAAGGGTAAGAAACGTGAAGATAATTTTGCGCAGATGATCGAGCTGGCCTGCCGTTACGATAAGCCGGTGCGCATAGGCGTGAACTGGGGCAGTCTTGATCAGGAACTTATGGCACGCATGATGGACGAGAACGGCAAACTGGCCGAGCCGCGTGAGACCGTCGATGTAATGCACGATGCCCTCATTACCTCGGCCATCGACTCGGCCAGACAGGCCGAGTCCATTGGCCTGGGACATGATCGTATTATCCTCTCCTGCAAGATGAGCGGAGTGCAGGATCTCATCAAGGTCTACCAGGACCTGTCGGCTCGTTGCGACTACCCTCTCCACCTGGGCCTGACCGAGGCCGGCATGGGTTCCAAGGGAATTGTCGCCTCCACCGCGGCCCTGTCCGTCTTGCTGCAACAGGGGATCGGTGACACCATCCGTATCTCCCTGACCCCCGAGCCCGGTGAGACACGCACCAAGGAAGTCATCGTGGCACAGGAGATCTTGCAAAGCATGGGATTGCGCTCCTTCACGCCCATGGTGATCTCCTGCCCCGGTTGCGGCCGCACCACCAGCACCTATTTCCAGGAACTGGCGCGCGACATTCAAAGCTATGTCCGCGACATGATGCCCAAGTGGCGCGCCCAATATCCGGGCGTGGAATCCATGAACGTGGCGGTGATGGGCTGCGTGGTCAACGGCCCCGGCGAAAGCAAGCACGCCAACATCGGAATAAGCCTGCCCGGTACCAACGAAACCCCGGTGGCGCCGGTCTATGAGGATGGCGAGAAAACCGTCACCCTCAAGGGCGACAACATCGCGGCCGAGTTTCAGCAATTGGTTGAAACCTACGTCAAGCGACACTACGGCTAAGCCCGCCACACCAAGCGCTGATATCGATAGAGACATTCCCCGCACAGGGTCTATAGTCTGAATAGGCTATGGGGTACGTTCGTGCCTCAAGCCATTCAACCACGCTCAACGAACCCAGTTCGAGGAGGTGTAACATGAAACGACGTCTCTATTTTCTCACCCCCGACAACCAGACCGCACGTCAAGCGCATGATCGGTTGTTATTGTCACGAATCCCCGAGAAAGACATGCATGTCATCGCCCGCGAGGATGTCGATACCACCGATCTGCCGCAGGCCAACCTGTTGCAGAAAACCGACCTCGTTCACGCCATGCAGCTGGGCGGTACCATCGGTGGTCTTTTGGGCGCGGTCATGGCCGCGGTGGCTTCGCTCATGGGATGGGTGGCCATCGGCCTGGAAGGTATGACCATACTGTCAACGGCGATTGCCGGAGTCTTTATCGGCACGGTCAGCGCAAGCATGATAGGGATCAATATACCCAATACTCGCCACGCCCGTTTTCAGAACGAAATCCATCAGGGCAAGATCCTGTTCATTGTCGATATACCGGTCGAGGAAGTCGACAGGATCTCCGAGATGGTTTCCTCCACGGTACCCAACTCCGATATACAGGGTATCGATCCCACCATCCCCGCCTTCCCCTGAAAAAAGGGAATTGGCTCACAGAAACAACAGGGCGGCGTTGGCCGCCCTTCTCTTTTACTCACCATCTCCCTAAAATTGCGCCCTTCTAAATCAAACCAGTCCACCTATTTCACACACTATGTTTGGCGATGACTTTAATTCATTCAGGGAGACATTATGAAACGCCTCAGTTTGTTCATATTGACCTTTGTGTCGGTAATCACCACGGCACAGGCCGCCGGGCCAACCAATCTGTTTGGTCAGGAGACGGCCGCTGTTATTGATAGCGGAACATTCCAGTTGGACCTCATGGGATCGGGAAATTCTCACTTACGCATGGGCGCCTTCGGTGGCGAGACCATACTCAACATCAGCAACTCCACCGCGCAATACAAGATTGACACCTCGAAAAATCTGGCCCTGCACGGCGGCCTGGGGATCAACACACCCGTTGCCGGTAACTCAACCACGACACTGATCGTCGGTGCGGCCTACACGATGAAACAGGATCAATTCATCCTCAATGCCAACCCGGTACTGAGCAACTCGGCGGGCAATACCATCATCAACCTAGGCCTCGGTGCCTTCATGCCCTTCAAGGCAGAGAGCTTTCAGGGCAAGTTGATGGGTGGTCTGGTACTGAATTTGCCGGTTTCGCCGGGCGGTAACAGCAGCTTTCTGCTGGGCCTTCGTTGGGATGCCAAGCCCGGACTGAGCCTGGAGGCAGGACTCTACAACTCTGCTAGCGGACTGCAATTCCCCGGGCTGTTACGCATCAACTACACCCTCTAAACACAGAGCTGCGAGGGGAGCTCTCCCCTCGCCTATCCCAATCCCCCTCAACAGACATTCCGCTCTTTACGCTCGCTTCACCAAAGCCAATACATATGGCATTTCTTCGTAATTAGATATGAAATATGCAGGGATCTACGATTCACTATTCGGTCTTCCCTGTCTGTTTCGCATGAATATGCGATACCCCTGGCCTTGCCGCTACGGCATGGCTCGACGCGAGGCATCAATGAGCGCGTCGTTCTGGGCACGCAGTGCCTCATCACCCCGTGCCAGGGCATTGGATTTGGCCGCCAGGTTGGCGGCCTGTGCATAACGCCGCTGGTTGAAGCGGACCCTGGCCAGATAATGCCAGACCCGGGCATTGGCAGGCTCTATGCGAAGTGCTCGCTCGAGTTGCGAGGCCGCGACGGAGTATCGACCCGCCTGGATTGCGGACTGGACATCCAGCAGAATCGAGGCCACCGCCGAGTTGGAACGTGACGGTGCGCGTACCCCAGGCGTCTCCTGCACGGGTACCTGCGGTTGTTCCAATTCCCGGGGCATGGGCAACATTCCATCGTCTGTCTCGGGTGTCGTCGTACACCCGGCGCTGATCCACATCAACAATAGTGCAAGTAAGTAATAAACGAATTTCATTGTCCGAACATCTTTTCCAGCCAGTTCTTGGGTGTCTTCTTCTGGCAACTCTTAACCGTAAGGGTATCGACAATTTCAGTCTTAAAGGGCAACTGTAGGCTGTTGCCGCAGGGTGCATCATAGAGAATGCCGGTTTCTCGTTCCAGCCACAGGTCCACCATCCCCTGTGGCGCCACCAAACGCAAGGACTGTGCCCCAATGCGTTCGAACAAGCGACCCCAGATCCGCATCGCCCCGGTCGAGCCACTAAAGCCGGCCGGCTTATTATCATCACGTCCCAGCCAGACAACGGCCAGTTTGTCTCCCGTGAAACCACTGAACCAACTGTCACGCAGGTCATCGGTGGTACCGGTTTTACCGGCGAGGTTGAGTTCGGGCGGAAGGCGTTCGTACAGGGCCTTTGCCGTCCCTTCTCTTGCCACCAACTGGAGTGCACGATTGAGTTGATAGACAGCACCGGGTTCAGCCGCTTGCTCCAGTTCCAGCTCGTAGCGCTGTAGGGGTTGATCCTGGGCATCGTATACAGCGTTTATGCTGCGTAGAGGCGCCGTGAAGCCACCGTTGGCCAGGGTCTGGTACATTTGCGTGACGTCGATAGGTGTCAACTCGGTTGCCCCCAGGAGGAATGACGGATAGATGTTAACCGGACGGCTCACACCCAGTCGACGCAGCGTCGCAATCACCCTGTCCACGCCCAGCTGCATTCCCAGTTGCAAGCTTGCCTGGTTATAGGAATTAACGAGTGCGAGATAGGCCGGAACCTCGCCACGGCTGATCCGATCATAATTTTGCGGCGTCCAGGTTTTGCCCTCGGCCAGCTCCACGCTCAAGGGCTCGTCCATAAGCCGGCTGGTCAGATTGAAACCGGCTTGCTGCTCCAGTGCCGTGAGATAGACAATGGGTTTGATCAGGGAACCGATCTGGCGTTGTGCATCCAGTGCACGATTAAACCCGGCCGAGGATGGATCGCGGCCTCCGACCACGGCCTGTATCTCGCCACTAACCGTATCGGTCACGATCATGGCCGATTGCAGGACACCCGATTCGATACCATAGTAGCGCTCCATCTCCTTCAACTCGGCGCTTACTGTGCTTTGGGCATGGTGCTGAACCAATGGGTCCAGGGTCGTGAAGATCTTCAGCCCCTCGGTACGCAGGTCTGCTTCACTGTAATTTTCACGTAACTGTCGCTTCACCAAATCCAGGAACGCAGGATAACGATTGACCTTTGAATTAGGCTTGTTCACCACCCCCAGAGGCGCATCGATGGCGCGCTGGGCCTGGCCCGGGGTGATATAGCCTTCCTCGCGCATGACCTGAAGTACCAGGTCTCTGCGTGCCCTTGCCCGTTCAGGGTGCCGTCGGGGATCGTAATACGAAGGACCATTGAGCATGGCCACCATCAAGGCCTGTTGGGACAGATTCAGCTCTTTCGGACTGCGGCCAAAATAGAACTGGCTGGCCAGACCGACACCATGTATCGCGCGACGACCGTCCTGGCCAAGATATATCTCGTTGAGGTAGGCCTGCAGGATCGCATCCTTGCTGTAATGGAAATCCAGCAAATAGGCCATGATGGCCTCATTGATCTTGCGCGACAGGGAACGTTCATTCGTCAGAAAATAGTTTTTGACCAGTTGCTGAGTCAGAGTACTGCCACCCTGTACCGTTCGACCGGCACGTAGATTGGCCATCATGGCGCGGCCGATGGAGCGTATCGAAACACCCGCATGATTATAAAAGTCGCGATCCTCAACGGCGATCAGTGCCTGCAGCATCTGCTGCGGGACATCATCCAGTCTCAACAGCAGCCGATCCTCATTGTGCGTAGGATAGATGCTGGCGATTTGTACCGGGTCCAGTCGTACCAGGCTACGCGGTAGACCGTCACCCATATTTTCTATGGCCTGTACATACTGGCCACTGAAATGGATCTTCAGGCGTTGCGAGGATTCCTGACCATCGATGAACTTAAATGGCCGTGTATGCACAATCACTACTGCATCGTCGACGTCATAACTCCCTGTGTTAACGGCCGATGTCTGGCGAAAATAGTCGAGATCACGCAGCTCGGCCAGTAATTCACCTTGCAACAAGGCACGACCCGGATATAGCTCCAGCGGCCGAGCGTAGACCTTGGCCGGCAAGGTCCAGCGCTTGCCCTCGAACTGAGAACGGATTTTGACATCAAGATGGAAGGCGTATGCGATTAGCGCAATGACGGCCAGTAGGAATACCGGCAGCAGGCGCCGAATGAGACGTCTCAGGCCTCCCTTACGTGTGGAGCGACGAGCTGACTTCTTGGTGGATTTGCGGGGGCGGCGTTTTGCGGCCATGAACTGCCTGGCTTGTAATCATGTCAATGCGTGACATTATATTCCAGATAACCGCTTCACAATAGTGAACCGGCGCAGGTTCTATTGAATTAGCTTCGATTCATCTTGCTGATAAAAGACAATGCGGTTCTTGCCGCCACTCTTGGCCTCGTACATCGCCTCATCCGCCAGCTTGATCAATTCATCCATATCACCGCTATCGCGTGGGAAACAACTGATGCCGATACTGCCACCAATCTTTACCGTATGTTGACCGATCCTGAACGGTTCGCTCAACTTCTTCAGCACACATTCGGCTACTCGCATCACATCCTCGCGGACCTCCAGCCGTTCCAGCAAGATGGAAAACTCGTCTCCCCCCAGGCGAGCAACGGTGTCACTCTCACGCACACATCCCTTTATGCGGTAGGCGACATACTCTAAAAGTTGATCACCGACATCGTGGCCAAGGTTATCATTTATCGTCTTAAAGTGATCCAGATCGATATACAACAGGGCGATCTTATTCTCGGCACGACGGGCACTTTCCAGGGCGTGTGTAACGCGATCACGAAAGAGTACTCGATTCCCCAGGCTGGTCAGCGGATCATGATAGGCCAGGTATTTAAGGCGCTCTTCCGATTCCTTAAAGCCACTAATATCAGAAAACACCCCAACATAGTTGACAACTTTGCCATCTTTATCGGTGACGGCATTAATGCTCAACAACTCGGGGTAGACCTCTCCACTTTTACGCCGATTCCAGATCTCACCCGTCCAGGTACCGCTCGACTCCAGTTCCAGCCACATCGCTTCATAGAAGTCCTGATCCTGATGTCCGGACTGCAACAGGCTCGGGTTATTGCCGACGACCTCATCACGACTGTATTCGGTCAATCGTGTAAAGGCCTCATTTACATCCAGGATACAGCCACGGGAATCGGTTACCATGATCCCTTCGGAAGCGTTTTCAAAGACACGTGCAGCCAGCCGCAGCCGCGATTCATCATGCTTTTTCTGGGTAATGTCATCGAACG
Organism: Gammaproteobacteria bacterium; assembly: GCA_014762495.1. Taxonomy (GTDB): domain Bacteria; phylum Pseudomonadota; class Gammaproteobacteria; order Thiohalospirales; family Thiohalospiraceae; genus JABURT01. The sequence goes on from JABURT010000169.1 coordinate 24,132, forward strand.
TCATGACCAGATGATTGGGCTTATGTGTTTCGTCATAGGTCACAGAGATGGAGATATTGGCGAAAAATTCCCTGCCATCACCAACCACCATAAAAACCTCTTCGGCAAACCTTGTCTCATAACCCTCGATCAAATTATCGATGCCAGTGAGTACGTGATCATGCGAAACCTCGTGAATGATGTCACCGCACCGCATGTTAATAAAATGCTGACGAGGGATCTTGCAGATTTCACAGGCCATGCGATTTGCATCCACAATAGAACCGTCTAGGTTCATCAGCAGGATACCCATGGGAGAGTGTTCGAACACGGCATGGAAGCGGGCACCGAGTAGCTGCTTTTGTTTCTCGCTGCGAATGCGTTGAAGAGTTAAGTTTATGCGATGTTTGAGCAGGGTCCAGTGGACTGGCTTGGGGACAAAATCAACGGCACCTGCCGCAAAGCCACGTTCAATCGATTCCGCGTCACTTTGCCCTGTGATGATGAGGACAGGGACCTTCCCCTGTGATAGTTGATGGATGCGCGAAGTAGCCTCAAGGCCATCCAGACCCTCGAGATTGAGATCCATCAGGACGATATCGGGCGTGTGTAACTGAAAGCTTTCCAGTGCGTCCTCGGCACGGGTAAAGGCATCGACGACGTAAGATTCCGCTTCCAGCATCTTACTGAGGAAGAGACTGGTTGACGCATCGTCCTCAACGAGCATTACGCGACCATTATCGTGCCTGTCATTCTGAGTCATGGTGTCTCTTACATACACATCTTAAGTGTATAGTTTGATTAACTGCCCATGAAAAATCATCCGATAAGAGACAGGCTTGACAAAGACTTTACAAACAGCGGCTTATGCCTGGCCCGTCCAGTCCAGCCATATTTGATGCAGATGTGTGTCGGTGGCGGCCACTACCGAGCGCGGGATTAGCTCTTGGCAGGCCACGTCCTCATTTTCCAGCGTGGTGGCAATCCCTCCCGCCTCGGATAGGATCAGGCTGCCGCCCATGTAATCCCACAGTTTCTGTCCGCCGTGTAGATAGAGTTGAAAGCGGCCGGCGGCCAGCCAGGCCCAGTCCAGGGCGCCTGAACCGAAGTTTCTCTGTGAGCGAAACGGCTGCTCTACGGCAACCCGTGTCGCCAATTCGGGTGTAAGCCGCTTGAGGTCGACGACGGCAATGGCCTTACCCAACTCGGTCACATCAGAGGTAAGCTTCATCACCCGGCCATTGAGTTGTGCACCCTGTCCCTTTTGCGCACTGAAGCATTCATCCTTGACCGGGTCATAGAGTACGGAGAGCACGGCCTGCCCATGGTGCAGCAGCGCCAGCGAGGTACAGAAAAAGGGTACCCCAGAGGCAAAGTTGCTGGTGCCATCGAGTGGGTCCAGACACCAGAGATAGTCAGAGCCATGCAGAAGATTCGACTGTTCTTCGGGTGTCATCTCTTCACCAAGCAGCGGTATTTCAGGGGCCAGTGTCGTCAGGCCTTGCATCAGTCTTCGCTGAGTCTCAAGATCGGCCTCGGTGACGACGCTGCCATCGGCTTTATCCTGTTCGACTACATGGTTAAAACGCGGCAGTATCTCTTCCCTCGCCACCTCCATAATCAGTTGTGCGAGTTCATTAATATTTACAATCGACATTGAGTTACCTTGTTGAATCCCGTTCTTTGAATGCTGGAAGCTTATGTCTTGCGATAACCGAGTGGACGCATTGCCACGGTGCAATGGACAAGGGTGCATAGGGTACCATCACTTCGATAGAGACCATACTCGAACTCGGGATTACTGCGCCCCTTGTCTTCAAGTTCTGACTTTATCCGTGCCTCCACTGCTTCGGGAAAATCAAAACGCAGTTCGAGATCACTATCGCCGGGTAGACGAAAGTCCAGACTCAACTTGCGTGTAAAGACCGAATAGCCGGGAAATAGCTCGTTGCAGGCAAGCGCGGCGATGGGATCGGCCAGGGCCGCCTGATAGCCACCGAACATGGCCCCTCCCATATTCTTCGATATGGCCGTCAGCGGTAGGCGTATACGTAAATGCCGCCAGTCTCCCAGCTCAAGCACCTTGATTCGCATCAACCAGAATGGAGGGTACCACTCGATGCGACGTTCCTGACGAATAAACTTGAGGCGCCTTAAAAACCGCATCCAGCGCATGCCTTAGTCCCCTTCTTTAAGTCTGTCCAGGTAGGTCTGCATCAGTTGTCGAGTTTGATCGGGCTGTGCCAGGATGTCGACCGCCAGCGAAAACAGAGGATAGGAAGACAGCTTTATGAGTTGATGCTTCTTCACCATCTCCAGAGTATGTACACCCTCTCCCTCAATGGCATCACACTGGCCCGTAGCCAGACACCGCCCAAGTCCATGATGGTGTGAATTCTCACTGGTCGCGGTGGTGGTCAGGTCACCGAGACCGGCCAGACCATAGGGTGTCGTGGCCTTGCCGCCTTTTTCCTCAACGATGCGCGACAGCTCCTGCAAGGCGCTAACCATAAGATAGCCGCGCATATTATCGCCCAGTGCCATCTCGTCGGCGATGCCGAACAGGATGGCATAGACATTTTTGAGGATCACGGCCCAGCTGATTCCGACGATGTCATCACTGGCCTGGAGATTGAGGTGTGTCCCCTTAAACAGATCGGCGACCGCCTTATAGGTCATAGTATCCCGGGTCCCGACCTCGGCGAAGGCGGGACGTCCGGCTCGTATCTCCTCGGAGATCATGGGACCGTAGATTAAGGCATGTCGATGCGTTGGCATAAACTCACGCAGGATAGCCTCCGCCGGACGGCCGGCTTCATCCAGTCCCTTGGCAATGCTGAGACAAAGTGATGAGGTCGGTAGATACTCAGCTAACTGACGAGCCACCGCCTCATGGGCCATGACAGGTAGAGCGAATATGGCCAGGTCACAGTCACGGGCCGTCTCCAGGCGAGAAGTGCTGTCTCCCGTACCGCTTCGACTCCAAAGCGTATAGTCACACTGTCCTTCCAACAGGGCTTTGAAGGCATGCCCCATTTCGCCATAGCCCAATATCAAGACCCGCGGTTTTGTCATGTGTCTACCCTCTATATTGACAGCGACCTCCCCACCATACAGGATTTGAATCCTGACAACAGGGAAGCCCCAGCATGACACGAAAGACCATTATCTATGTACCCGGCAAAAATCCCAAACCCGAGCCAGAACAGCACAAGTCGCTGTTATGGCGTAGCCTCATCGAAGGTGTCAGGCGTGCCGACCCGACACTGTTTGAGACGGTCCAGCAAAACGAAGAGAACTTTCACCTCATCGCCTGGAACTACCTGTATTACAAACAGTACAAGGATATCACCGTTGATATCCCCTGGATCGACGCACTCATGTACCGCCATGGTCCCAGCGATGCCGATATGCGCGAGGCCAGGCAATGGCATCGACAACTCGACCGCCTACTCTACAACATCGCCGATCGCTTGCCCTTTGTCATAAAACTTATGCCCGAGGCCTTGCGCACCAACGCCGAAGAGTTAAACCGCTATTTTAACGATGAAGAAGGGATCGCCAGAGAGATACGAGAACCACTGAAACAACTGCTAAGACCTCGCCTGCAAGACGGCGAACGTATCCTACTAATCGGTCATAGCATGGGGTCAGTGATCGCCTATGATGCCTTGTGGGACCTCTCCCACGAGGAACAGCTGCCGGGAAAACTCGACTGCCTGCTTACCATTGGCAGTCCACTGGGCATGAACTATGTACAGAAGCGCCTGCGAGGCGCCGGTGAGTCAGGGACTAGGCGCTATCCCACACTATTGCGACACTGGATCAATCTGTCTTCCGTGGGGGATGTGGTGGCGCTGGATCGCAACGTCGCGGATGACTTCCAACCGATGATGGAACTGGGCCTGATAGACTCCATTGAGGATCACTGTTCCGGGATCTACAACTTCTTTCGCAATGACGAAGGATTGAACTGTCACCGCTCCTATGGCTACCTGGTGAATCCGGCGGTCGGTGCCGTGATCACTCGCTGGTGGCAGGGCGAGGCTCAATCCTTCGGGGGATAGATATCGAAGCGGTAGAGTCGTACCTCAAGAGCACCGTTATATAGCTTGATTTCGCGCGTCGGACGCATTCCCAGGCCACGCGGCAAGCTCTCATCACCGCTCAGGACCCAGGCCGTCCATCCAACGAATGAGGATTTGAGACGACGCCCCCATTCGCCATACAGCCGGGTCAGGGCCTTGCGCTCACCCAGGCGCTCACCGTAGGGTGGGTTACACACGATGAGTCCTGTTGTCGCCGGTGCCTCGCCCTCTTCCGCCGTAATGTGTCCGAGCTGAACCGACTCCAGCACACCGAGCGCCTTGAGATTGTCGCGACTGGCCTCGATGGCACCCTGATCACGGTCCCGGCCAAAGATAGCCAGTGACTGCGGTTCGGTTTCCTCGTCGCTGGCTGCATGGCAGGCCTCATCCCAAAGGGACTGATCAAAGACACGCAGCTTTTGAAACGCAAACTCACGTCCGAGTCCCGGCGCCATACCCAGTGCCATCATTGCCGCCTCCGCGAGGAAGGTGCCGCTGCCGCACATCGGGTCGAGCAGGGGCGTTCCCGGTTGCCAGTCGGCCAGGCGCAGGATACCGGCGGCGAGATTTTCCCGCAGGGGCGCCTCCACCTCCTGTACGCGATAGCCGCGTTTGAACAGCGCCTCGCCGGTGGTATCGATATAGAGCGTAAAGTCGTGTCGCTTGAGGAATAGATGCAGGGTTACATCGGGCCTGTGTAATTCGACATTGGGGCGACGTCCATCCGAAACACGAAAGGCGTCGCATACGGCATCCTTGACCTTCAAGGCGGCAAAATTGATGCTCTTGAGCGGCGAATTGATGGCCGTCACACGGATCTTGAAAGATCTGTCCACCGAGAACCATCGATGCCATTCAAGGCTGGAGGCGAGCTGATAGAGATCGGTCTCGTTGGCATATCGACCGTGTCCAACCTGCCACAGGATACGCCCGGCACTGCGGCTTTGCAGGTTGACCCGGTAGCACAGGGGCCAGTCGCCCTGGAAACGTACTCCTCCTCGCTCAGACTTGAGCTTGTCCGCCCCCATCTCGCGTAATTCCTGTTCGAGAATGCACTCCAGACCACGCGGGCAGGTTGCGAAAAATTTTTGTACCGAACTCACACAAAACTCCAGTCTAACGCGACAAGGTGCACGCCATGTCGAAAGAGGGACATTGTACCCGATGCCCAGGCCAGCACGACACTTGTGACGCAACTGGGGGCGGAGTACAATTTCTGAGTATTTTACTTAGGTATTAAACATGAGCTGGGAACGCCTGCAATACGAGGCTCGGTATAGCCGTCTGCCCGAGCATTTTTACTCGCGCGTGCAACCGGAGCAGCTACCCGAGCCTTATCTTGTCCACCTCAATCCGGATGCCGCCGACCTCATCGGACTGGCTCATCAGGAAATGACCGATAGCTCCCTGCTGGATGTCCTCAGCGGTAATCGCGTGCACCCTCAGCATGAGCCGCTTGCCATGCTCTATGCCGGGCACCAGTTTGGCAACTGGGTGCCACAGTTGGGTGACGGACGCGCGATTCAATTGGCGGAAGTTGTAGGCAAGGATCAGGAACGCTGGGCCCTGCAATTGAAGGGCTCAGGTCTTACCCCCTATTTCCGTGGTGGTGATGGCCGCGCCGTCTTGCGTTCTAGCCTACGTGAATACCTGGGCAGTGAGGCCATGCATAAGCTGGGGGTACCGACCACGCGAGCCCTCTCCATCATCGGTAGCGACCTGGAGGTCTATCGCGAGCAGATCGAATCGGCCGCCGTTCTGCTACGGATGTCTCCATCCTTTGTGCGTTTCGGTCACTTCGAAGTGTTTGCGTCACGAGGGCAAAGCAGTGACATCAAGTTGCTGGCGGATCATATCATTGAGCATCACTACCCCGACCTCGTTCAACGTGAAGACAAATACAGGGCCTTCTTCCGACGTGTCATGATTCGAACCGCCGAACTCATGGCAAAGTGGCAGTCCGTCGGCTTCATGCATGGGGTCATGAATACCGACAATATGTCTATCCTGGGACTGACCATCGATTACGGCCCCTTTGGATTTATGGAAGCCTATCAACCAGACCATGTCTGCAATCACTCTGATCACCATGCTCGCTATGCCTATGACAGGCAACCTGAAATCGGATTATGGAATCTGTACACCCTTGCCAATGCCCTGGTATCACTTATTGATAACGACACACTAAAATCCATCCTCGATGAATATGGCCACTATTACGCAGTTCATTATACCGAGTTGATGCGTCACAAGCTGGGACTGTTCGGTAACCCAAGGGAAGAGGATGCAATTCTGATAAACGAGTTACTGGCCTTGATGCAACAAAGCGGTGCAGACTTCACCAATACCTTCCGAGCCCTGTGTGAAATGAGCATGGACTTTGACGGTCACGACAAATTGCGTGATGAATTTATTGATCAAAAAGCCATCGACGAGTGGCTTGAACGATATCGAATGCGCTTAGAGCATGAGACTGGCAATAACTTCGAACGTCGTTCACAAATGCGGCGAGTCAACCCAAAATTCATCCTTCGCAACTACCAGGCCCATATCGCCATTGAAAAGGCACAAAGGAAGGATTTCAGCGAAGTTGATCGACTGTTTAAACTGTTACAAAAGCCCTTTGATGAGAACGCCGAAATGGAGCGCTACACCCGGCCCGCTCCGCAGTGGGCACAGAAACTGGAAATTAGCTGCTCTTCCTGATCAGGGTTGTTGTGCTCGATAGGCTGACAAGGCATCCCTTAGCCATTGCGAAGTGGTCTGGATGGCCTGTCCCGGACAATCGACCTGGTAGTCACGGCCACTTAATGTGCTGCGGCTGGCGGCGTATTCTATGAATGACTCGGTACTGTCGATACGGTCCCGAAAGTATTCATATTTTTGTTGTATGTGTGACACCGCCTCATCAGCGTCATGGCGTGTGCCGTTACGTATAATCGTGCAATCGGTCTGGGCCACGTATTCAAGCAGATAGTCCACTTCCCGTTTTTGCTCGCCTGGCACATCCGCCATGGCTGACATCTGTGCCAGAAAAACGGTTAGAATAAATATGAAGACCAAGGTCTTCATGTGCTCTGTAGTATGCATATGACCATGATGGCGTCGAACAACGCTATATACAAGCGACTCGTCACTAGTCACATATCATTCAGGAGTCCTTCGGCATGAACTCACTGATGTACTCCCACTCGTCATCTTCCGCGGTCATGTAATTGAGATGATATTCAGGTCCCTGCTCATAGACGTGGGAGATACGCTCGCGAAACTGTTCGGGGTCATGAGTCTGAAAAATAAACTCGCGCTTACCACAACTGGTAATCACCATCGCCAATACCGACTCGTCGTCCTCAATTTCATTTAGAAGCTCATCTTCCAGTCTTCCCAGTCGCTCCGCTTCCTGTCGTGTTGGAAGACCTCGTTCATTTTTCTCCTGGATGTCACAAACGATGTTAATCCGCACCGGGTAATCACTGCGTGGGAAATCCTCTGAAAATTTACGAAACCTCATGGTCGATGAGTTGCCATCGAGCACGCCCTTGGCCAGGGCCCAGGGTAATGATTTCAATTCCATACTGTCTCCATAGTTCCAGTCATCTGCTTCAAAAACCTGACAAGTCGCAGGGTTCCGGGACTGCCTTCCCCTCTTGTCTGATTGAGGGTATCGACAACAGGATCGTCCGCATTCAAGCCAATGTATGAAAGTGCTACCCCGTTCACAAATCGTGCGTTATCGCGTTGTACTTTCCACTTCAGGAGACGTGGTTTTCTGTACACGGGACTGTTATGAAAAGTGAAATACTACTGTCATACTAGGATCTGACAATTAGGAGGATGGCTGTTGTATGAAAGCAATCACCAAGATATTTTTGACCGGTCTAGCCACTGTCCTGCCCGTTGTGGCAACCTTCTATCTGCTGTATTGGCTGATACTTACCATTGAATCGGCCTTTGGCACTCTACTCAAGCTGGTCCTGACCGAGAACTACTATGTCCCAGGGCTAGGCATTGTCTTGGGGGTATTATTTATTTTCCTGGTGGGAATACTGATGCGTTCATGGTTAGCGCAGTTTGTGTTTGCCCTCTGGGAGGGTTTTCTGCTGCGGCTTCCCATAATCAAGTCGGTTTATAGTACCTTGCAGGATTTCTTTGGCTTTTTCTCTCGTTCACGCACAGCGGCCGCGCAACAGGTCGTATCGGTTCGACTCAAGGGTCAGAACATGCGGTTGATTGGCTTTGTAACCCGAGAAAATTTAAGGGATTTACCCGAGGGCCTGAACGCCGAGGACGAGATTGCCGTCTATCTGCCAATGAGTTACCAAATGGGTGGTTATACGGTCCTTCTCCCACGCGAGGACGTCCAGCCGGTCGATATCTCGGTCGAGGATGCCATGCGATTCGCCATCACCGCTGGCATTAGTATCGCCCGTGGAGAAAAGGCCGGTAAGGACAAGGACACAGGCTGAGATGAAATCGTGTAGAACCCCCACGAAACCTTGTCTATCGTTGTGTTTGGGCCGGCAAGAGACTGTGCCAGGACGATGATCTAGTGAAGACAGCCATACGCCCAACTAATATTATTGAACTCAGAGTGGATTCACTCGTCCGATAACTCATAACACTTAAAAGTGGGTGCTTGCCACACTTTTTCATTCAACTAGAATTAGATTCAAGCTAATAGCGGAAGTCATATCATGCAGATGTCCAATGCCGTGACCATGCGTACCAACGAGAGCCTGCTACAGGATTATCAACGGGTTCGGCGGGATTCCGTCAATATCTGTGCCCCACTGGAAACAGAGGATTACGGCATACAAACCTCTCCAGAAATCAGTCCTCCAAAATGGCACCTTGCACATACAAGTTGGTTTTTCGAGGCCTTCCTGCTCAACAAGGAACAGGCAGATTACAGGGCATTTCACCCTGGCTATGACTATCTGTTCAATTCCTATTACGAATCGGTCGGCACCCCCTTTCCACGCCCCAAGCGTGGACTGCTCTCGCGGCCGACTGTCACTGAGATCCTGGCCTATCGAGACCATGTAGATTCGGCGATGATCGACTTGATACGTGCGCAATCAGACAATGCATCGATACAGTTCCTTGTCAGCCTCGGGCTGCAGCACGAACAACAGCATCAGGAACTGATGTATACCGACATCAAGAACATATTCGCATTCAACCCATTGCGCCCTGCATACAAACAGTTGCCCGAGCCCCCTACAATAGAATCGGAAGACTATCACTGGCTAGCTGTAAAAGGTGGCTTGAATCATATAGGCCATGGTGACGACACCTTTGCCTACGACAATGAATTTCCCCGTCACCGGGTGTTACTGGAGGACGTCTGGCTGGCCCATCGACCCGTCAATAACCGGGAATACCTGGAATTCATGCAGGATGGCGGGTATGAAGATACTCGACTTTGGCTTTCTGATGGCTGGACCCATATCAACAAACATGGATGGAATAGTCCGCTGTACTGGGAACAGGATACAAATGGAAAGTGGTGGCACATGACACTATCGGGTATGAGGCCTGTGGACATGAATGCCCCCGTCACCCATGTCAGCTTCTATGAAGCCCATGCCTATGCGAGCTGGGCAGGTATGCGTCTTCCGAGTGAAGCCGAATGGGAAGTCGCAGCCACACAATATTCACCCGATATCAAAGGCAACTTCCGTGAATCAGGCTATCTACAACCCTGCAGCCCAGAGGGAAACGCCCTGTTCGGAGATGTCTGGGAGTGGACTCAATCCCCGTATGCGCCCTATCCCGGGTTTAAACCATTGGCCGGCTCTATCGGTGAATACAATGGTAAATTCATGTGCAACCAAATGGTTTTACGTGGCGGATCCTGTGTGAGCCCCCAGAATCATCTGCGTCACAGTTATCGAAATTTTTTCTATCCGCATGAGCGCTGGCAATTTACCGGTATACGCCTGGCAAAGGATAATGTATGAGTCAAAATACCGCGATTCGATTCTACGATCTTCATCCCCCTCAAACCGATCACATTGGCGAGACGATTGAAGGGCTCAGTAAAAAACAAAAGCAATTACCACCAAAGCTTTTCTATGATGAGAAAGGTTCGAAGATATTTGATCAAATTTGCGAGCAGCCTGAATACTATCCAACACGAACGGAAATCGAGATTCTTCGTCAAAATGCCCGTGAGATTGCGGAATACTGTTCCGACAATAATCTGTTACTGGAACTGGGAAGTGGTGCAAGTAAGAAGATTCGCATTCTTCTGGAAACGCTTAGACCCAACAGCTATGTCGGCGTTGACATCTCGAAAGAGTTTCTAATCGAATCAACCACTCGCCTGGCCAAAGATTATCCATGGCTAGACGTGCATGCCACCTGTGCCGACTTCAGCCACGATCTCGACTTGACCCATTGCCCCGATAATCAACGAATTCTGGCGTTTTTTCCCGGTTCCAGTATTGGGAATTTTACGCCCACCGAGGCACAGCTATTCCTAGGCCGGCTTCACAAACTGATTGGTCCTGGGGGCTTGTTATTGATTGGTGTCGATCTGGTCAAAGATATAGATATCCTGAACGCCGCTTATAATGATAGTCATGGCGTCACGGCCAGATTCAATCTGAATCTACTAGAGCGTTTAAATTTTGAGCTGGATGCGAATTTTGACCTGGAACGATTCCAGCACTACGCCTTTTTCAACCCACATCATTCACGTATTGAAATGCATCTGGTCAGCCGTGATGAACAGACCGTCCATCTCGGGCCTCATCGCTTTGACTTCCGCAAAGGCGAGTCCATTCATACGGAAAATTCGTATAAATATACCATTGATGGATTTGAGGAAATGGCTCGTAATACAGGATGGCGGCCAGTCAAATTCTGGACGGATGACGCGCAGAAATTCAGCATCCAGTTATTTTCGACCGAATAACTTATTCAGATTTAACAATGTTGGTAGAAACCGACTCTTCGAGCAAGGATCGGACTCTGAGTAAGTCCGCATCCGTATCCACCCCATGTCCCGGCGGCTCATTAACAATACTGACATGTATGCGGTAGCCATGCCACATGGCACGTAGCTGTTCCAGCGCTTCCATTCTTTCCAGTGGTGATGGTGGCAACTCTGAATAGTCTTTGAGAAAACGGCAGCGATAGCCGTATATACCGATATGACGATAGTGTAAGGCCTGTTCGGGCAGTTCTTCAGTCGTCACACTGAAGGCATCTCGATCCCAGGGGATAGTCGCACGACTGAAATACAGCGCGAAATCTTCCTTATCCAGCACGACTTTAACCACATGTGGATCGAACAACTCCGCCGCGGTATGAATTGGCGTAGCCACGGTTGAGACACTGGCCGAAGGATAGTGAGCCAGATCATCCGCGGTTTGCTTGATCAATGTCGGGGGGATAAGCGGTTCATCTCCTTGGACATTCACGACGATCTCGTCATCTTCGAGACCCAGTTGTGACACAACTTCTGCTAGTCGGTCAGTACCGGATTGGTGTTCAGCCGAAGTCATACAGACTTTGCCACCAAAGTCCTTGACGCATGACTCGATACGCGCGTCATCGGTTGCAATGACGACTGAATCCGCTCCGCTCTGTAAGGCACGATCGTATACATGTTGCAACATCGTCTTTCCGGCGATTTCCAGCAGGGGCTTGCCGGGCAAGCGGCTCGAAGCAAAACGTGCCGGGATGATTACCCTGAAACTCAAGAAATTTCCTCGTCCGCCGCCAGTTCACGCGCCTCTTCTTCGAGCATGACCGGGATACCATCGCGCACCGGGTAGGCCAGGCGATCCCCTTTACACACCAGCTCATCGGAGTCTTTTAGATACACAAGAGGTCCTTTACAGACTGGGCAAACCAGGATCTCGAGTAATTTTTTATCCATCTATCTTTTCCTTGAGTCGAGTGATGACTTGTTCTGCAAAACCATCGTCTAGTACGGCATCCACAGGATAGTACCAGTGTCGCTCGTTTGCATAGCGTGCACACTTGACCGCATCCTTCTCAGTCATAATGACGGGCAGAGCATCGTCGAAACTAATATCTTCACGGGAAAAACGGTGATGGTCGGGAAAACTGTGTGCAATGACATCTAATCCATTTTTCCTTAACACATCAAAAAACCGATGCGGGTTACCTATCCCGCACAGAGCATGCACCTGTTTTCCCTTCCACTCTGTCAGAGACTCGAAGTCCCCGGCACCGTCCAGGCGTTTTATCACACCACCTGCCATATCCATGGCAATTTCACCTTCCTCGACAACACCCGAGTTATTGACAACAAAGTCAACCCGTCGCAAGCGGGATACAGGTTCCCGCAGGGGACCCGCCGGCAGGCAATAGCCATTTCCGAAGCGCCGTGTGCCGTCTATTACCACAATCTCCATATCACGACGCATGCGATAATGCTGCATACCGTCGTCAGAAATAATCACGTCGCAATCGGTGAATTGTTTGAGTGCATGAATATCCTCCACTCGATCGGGACCGACGGCCATAGGACACTCGGTACGACGAGCAATCAGTACCGGTTCATCACCGACAACATAGGGGTCGCTGTCCGGTCGGACTTGCTGCGGCCAACGGCTTGCACTACCACCATAACCACGGGAAATAATACCGGGCTTGTAACCTTGTTGCTTGAGCAGCCGTGCCAACCAGATCACCATCGGTGTCTTGCCACTCCCTCCCACGGTAATATTGCCCACTACAATGACCGGTAGTTCGTTGCGATAGCTGCGTAGGGCACGCAGTATGTATAGCAACTTGCGCAAGTGTACAAGCGCACAAAATAGCCAACTCAGTGGCCTCAATGATTTGGCCAGTTTATTGTCGCTATACCAATAATCTTCGATACGCTTCACGCTGATAATTCCCGTTACGAAGTCCGACTACGCATTGAACTGCATTTTGTAGAGTTCAGCGTAGTATCCACCCTGTTCGATAAGCTGCTTATGCGTACCAGTCTCGACAATCGTTCCGTGATCCATGACGACAATCTTGTCCGCACCTTCGATGGTTGAAAGACGATGCGCTATCACCAGGGTGGTACGCCCCTTCATCAGTTCGGCCAACGCCGCCTGTATCGCACGCTCGGACTCGTTGTCCAGGGCAGATGTCGCTTCGTCAAGTATAAGAATGGGTGCATCCTTGAGCAGGGCCCGGGCAATGGCCAGACGTTGCCGTTGGCCTCCGGACAACAGGGCACCGCCCTCTCCCACCACGGTATCCAGACCCAAGGGCAGCTTGTCGACATATTCCATGACATGTGCCGCCGTCGCAGCCTGAATAATCTCGGCATCGCTTCGCTCGTTCAATGTCCCATAGGCAATATTGTTTCGCACCGTATCATTGAAAAGCACCACTTCCTGGCTGACCAATGCGATATGGTCACGCAGTGAACTGAGGCTCATCTCTCGAATATTGTTGCCGTCGATTTCGATCCTGCCATTTTCAATTTCATAAAATCTCGGCAATAGACTCACAAGAGTGGACTTGCCACTGCCCGAACGACCCACAAAGGCCACTGTCTCACCGGCCTTTATGTCGAGATTAATATTGGACAGCACATCGCCTTTGCTGCTGTCATAGGAGAAACGGATATCCTGGAAGCGTATATCACCCTTGACCATTTCCAGTTTGAGCTTGCCGTTATCTTCTTCCTGTTCCTGATCAAGTAAGGTAAAAATGCTGTCAGCTGCGGCAATACCACGTTGCAAATAGGCATTGATATTGGTCAGGTTACGCGCCGCAGGTAACAGCAGCATCATCGCAACCATAAAGGAGGTAAAGGTACCGACCGAGATCTCTTGCTGCATCTGGGGCAAGGTCGCAACATAGATAATCAGAGACAACGCGCCGGCAACCAGCAACTGCATAAAATTCACACTAATGGTCTGCGTCGCCTTGAGTTTCATTTGTTGGCGACGGTTATATTCGTTGACCTCGTCAAAATGCGCTTTCTCATAACTCTGGCCGCCAAAGATCTTGATTACCTTCTGGCCGAGAATCGCCTCTTCCGAAACGTGCGTAACATCCCCCATGGAGTTCTGGATGCGCCGACTTAATTTTCGAAAGCGCTTGCTCACCAGCGCAACGATTACGGCGAGTATAGGAACAAGCACGACAAAGGTTATCGAAAGTACCCAGTTGAGATAGAACATCCAGATCAACAAGCCAAGAATGGTTAGGCTGTCCTTGACTATCACGGTAATAGCATGCCCGGTTGCTGTTGTAACCTGCTCGGTGTCGTAAATAAGCTTGGACAGTAGCTGACCGGATGAGTTGGCATCGTAATATTTCGATGGCAGGCGTAGAAAATGACGAAACATCTGTTTGCGAATCGTCTTGATGACGTGGCGCGCAACGGACTCGAGATTGTAATTGGCCATAAAATCGCCAATACCACGGGCGACAAAGATCAACAGTAACAGCATTGGGGCAAGCGCTATCATCTCCTTGTCCTTGGCGACAAAGCTCTCATCCATCAGAGGCTTCATTAGTGCAGCGAAGCCTGTCTCCGTCGCCGCGCTGATAATCATGCCTATGATAGCTAGTGAGAAGATACCCAGGTGTTTCTTGACGTATTGCAGCAAGCGTTTGTAGGTACCGATCTTTTTTTCACTTAGGGCGTCGGCCATCGTCTACTCGGTCGTATTATTCTGTGTTGCAAAGGTCAACTCAACGAACCCCAGCTGTCTTGCGGCATCCATGGCTCGTACAACGGCTTCATGTGGTGTACGACGATCGGCACTGAGTATAAGTCGGGGCTCCTTCTCGGAACCGGCCTGCGTTTGCAGGGCACGCTTGAGTGTTGTTAGCTGGGTATTGATCAACTGCTTTTGATTGACGTAATAACGACCCTGGGCATCGATACTGATCTCGATGACTGTCTTCTGCTCGACCTGAGTCTCACCCGCCGCCTGGGGCAGCTCGATGCTGATCTCTGATTCCTGTGTGAAGGTGGTCGAAACCATGAAGAAGATGAGAAGAAGAAATACGACATCTATGAGCGGCGTCAGGTTGACGTCGGGGTCTTCACGGCGACGAGACGGCCGTATGTTCACAGTACCGGCTCCGGCCCGCTTTCCGCTTCCCTGTCTCCCTTCAAAACCTCCACCATTCGCAGGGCCTCGTCTTCCATCTCCAGCGCCAGTTCATCGACGTGGGCACGGAAATAGCGATAGAACATCAGGCTCGGTATCGCGACGGCAAGTCCGGCGGCGGTGGTTACCAGGGCCTCCGAAATCCCTCCGGCGAGCACACCGGGGTCACCGACACCCTGGGTGGTAATCACACTGAATACCTTGATCATCCCAATGACGGTGCCTAGCAGACCAAGCAAGGGGGTGATGGAGGCGATAGTGCCGAGGGCGTTGAGAAAACGTTCCAGTTCGAGAATTGCCTGGCGCCCAGTCTCCTCGATGCTTTCTTTCATGATCTCACGAGAGTGTTCCATATTGGTCAGCCCCGCTGCCAGTACACGCCCCAGCACGGAACTGTTACGGATCCCTTCAATCTGTTCACCATTGAGTTCGCCCTGGCGTTGCAGTTTGATGATGGCGGAGACCAGTCCCTTGGGAAAAATACGTTTACGTCGCAGGGTCCAAAAGCGTTCGGCGATAATGGCCACAGCCACGACAGACGCAAGGATGATGGGCAACATCAACCAACCACCGGCTTGTACCAATTCGAACACGTCTCTACCCCTGCTTGTTTAGTTATTGGCGCCGCGACACTTTAGCAGAGACGGCAATGCGCATAAAGTCCGCTATGGCGCCCGATGCCAGTAATGACGGGCGTTGTGGCGATAGCTCTCAGGCTGTATCGGGCGGCCCTGCGCAAGGGTGAAACGGATGGCGCCATGGTCCGCCGAGCTCAATAAGCTCGCGCCCAGCTCCCGGTAGCGCGCCTCGACTTCATCATGCGGAAATCGGTAGCGATTGCGATAACCGACCGGAAATAATACCCAGCGTGGCGAGACCGCCTCCACGAAAGCCGTGCTGGAAGAGCTCTTGCTGCCATGGTGAGGCGCAACCAGGATGTCCACATCCAGCACGGAGTCATCGTGCCTGACAAGTTCCAGCTCGGCCGGGGCTTCGATATCGGCACTGAGTAATATGGAACCTGCGGCATTGGAGACACGCAGTACGCAGGAGCGGTTGTTATCGCTATGACGCTGATGCCGGTAACGCGCGGGGGGATGCAATACCCGGAACTCTATCCCGTCCCAGGTCCAGGATTCTCCGGCCTGGCACAGACGACTGCCAGGCATGGACTCGGGCACCGAGGTGAGGATTTCCACGACCTCGATCCCCTCGATCAAGGACCGCGCACCACCGATATGATCATTGTCGCCGTGGCTGATAATAAGCCGATCCACGCGTGAGATGCCCTGTTGATGCAAATAAGGCAGTAGCACCGCCTCCCCGGTGTTAAAGCGATCCCCGTAGCGGGCACCGGTATCGAACACCAGGCTCTTTTCACGGGTCTGTATCACTGCAGACAAGCCTTGCCCAACATCCAGCAGGGTAAAGTGCATGGCCCCTTCCGGCAGCGCCGGCGTGTTCGGGATGAACAGTGGCAGAAACCAGAGCGCTCCCAGCCAGCGCGGGATCAGTCCTCGGGGCAGCAACAACAAAATGGCGCCAAGCGAGGCCATTGCCAGGGCCCACAACGGTATCTGCGCCTGTTGCCAGCTAACGCCGGGCAAAGAGGCGAGTCTTTCCAGCACGAGCCACATCCACTCCAGCGTCCATTGCGTGGTGTGTAGTCCGAACTGGGCAATCCCGTCAGAAATGGGCAGGATCAACAGTGAGGCGAGTAACAGCGGCACCGCGATAAAACCTAGCCAGGGCACAGCAAACAGGTTGACCAGCGGTGCGATCAGGGACCACTGTCCGAACCAGAATACCAGCCATGGCAACAGGCCCACGAACACCGCCCACTGAATGCGTCCCCAGCGCTGCCACAGCCCCGTCGCATGGGGTTGGGACAACACCAGACAGAGCAATGCGACGACCGCGAATGAGAGCCAG
>JABURT010000039.1 GCA_014762495.1 Gammaproteobacteria bacterium
GAGGGACTGCTCTTATATATACTTCAAAATCAAAAATCTATGATGGAAGATTTTTAAACGATTTTTCTAAGTACATAGATCTTTGTGTAAGAATTGAAGATGAGGCTGCAATAAAAATAACCGATGAATTAAAGTCTTATATCGGAGCTTCAAGTGACTCAGAAGATAAACGCTCGACACTAATACAAATGATGGAAAGGGGGGTGGTGATCCATCATGGGTCTATGCCGCTTAAGGCAAGGCTCTTGGTGGAAAGATTTATACGGCTAGGCTATGCCAAAATATGTCTATCTACCTCTACGTTAGCTCAGGGAATAAATATGCCATTCGATGTCGTATGGATAGATAATTTTAAGAATATGAGCGAACTAACACTCAAGAACCTCATTGGAAGATCAGGAAGAACAAGGAAGGATAGACCTGAATTCGATTTTGGTTATACAGTGATAAAAGCAGCGAATGTGAAAACATTCATTGAACGAATTTCAAAAGATGTCGAGCTAACTAATGTGTCACCACTTGATAATGATCTTTCTGAGATTGACGCTGACTACAATGATATTGTGGATGCAGTTAAAAATGATACTTTTAATGATGACATGCACCTTCCTGAAGCACAAATAGAAAGGATACGAAAAGCAGACGTTGCGCCAGACGTCAAATATGTATTAGACAACTTAATGGAAGGTAATAGACTAAAAACGGCTGATGAGTATTACGAACTTACCGATCATTTTAGAGGGAAGATAAAAAAGGCAATCAAAAAACTGTATTGTAATCACTTAAGAAGATCGACGTTGACCTCTGCGGAACAAGCTGTGGTAAGTGCTGCAATTCCGATCATGCTTTGGCACGTACAAGGAACCTCTTTCAGTCAAATTGTCTCGATGAGACATTCGTT
This sequence comes from Gammaproteobacteria bacterium, assembly GCA_014762495.1. Lineage (GTDB taxonomy): Bacteria > Pseudomonadota > Gammaproteobacteria > Thiohalospirales > Thiohalospiraceae > JABURT01. Next base: position 902 of record JABURT010000039.1, read on the forward strand.
TATATCAAAGCGTGATGAAAGAACTGCTATTAATAGAGCTATTAGAAATGGAGATATAACAGCAACAGAAGGGAGCGAGCAACTTAATGCATTGAAGGTTAGAGGTTCGCCAAACCCATTTAGCTTGCCAAATATAAAAGAACATCGATCATATATTTACTCAGCTACTACTTCCGTTTTGGATATTGAATACGACAAAATTGTTTACGACACTTATGATTACCTGGATAAGGTGATTTCACAGTCAATTTCAGATCCTCTATGTGCCGTGTTTCAGGTCTATTACCAAGAAGTAAAGCAAGACCCAAGAGCGCTCGCCATCCAAAATTATATAAGGTTTGGAACAAATGAAGAAGTTGCAATATGGCTATTAAAATATGGAATAGACCCAGAGGACATAGAGTGGCTTAAAAAACACATCGCCTCAGTGGATGAAAAAAATATCGAATTCAAAGACTCAATACTTGATGAGCCCTTAGAGCGTTTAGAGTCAGTTGAGCGATACATTTGATGCTAATGAAATGAAAAATAGCCCTTCTATCTATGAGTACGGCCTATCTACTGGATCGGGTCCCCTTGATTCACGCCATTTATGGCGTTCACCTTACAGGCGCACTAAAGTGCGTCAGCTTTTGCTCTTAGCAAAACCTTTGACGCAGCCGAGCACTGGAGTCATTTGGGGTTAAGCGGACGGCTGTCTGTACCCAAGGAACGGGCATAAAAGCAAGCGAGTTCCGGGAGTGCACAAAATGGCGAAGCGCACAGGGCACCAATAAGGGCTGCGTCGTAGTGTGGCCATTTCTTTGGGTACTTTCTTTTGGCCGCGCAAACGAAAGTATTTCGCCCGCGGTGCGATAAACCGCATCAAAAACAAACCACGCGATAGCGCACAAATAAATAATAAGAATGGAAAAGATTACCCGGACATCCCTGCCCGTTCAGGTTGAACGATATATGAAAATTAGTGATAAATATAAAAAATATATACTTCTCTTTGCACTAATTCTCTTGGGGGCTTTGCCAACTATTGTCGTGCTCGCTTATGCGTTTGTTGATTCAGATGACTTTTACTCAGAGTGGTTACCGCTCTGGGGATAATATTTTGGGTTGGTGTCCTGGCTACGATATTTGTAAATATAAATAAAACTAAATAGAATCGGTTAAATGGCTCACCCGGACATCCCTGTCCGCACAATCACCTTATCCAATCCTGAAAGAAAGAAACTCCCTCCCCACAGCCCAAATACAACATCAAAATCAATAGTCTTAGACATCGATACTTAAGCTACCGATACCTCACCATCATTAGGAACCGGCTTACTATAATGCAATCCAAACTCTACCTTAAAATCCGTCGCCTTTACTTTCGGAACTTTTCGTCCATTTACCTTAACGACCTCGACGATGCCGTAGCGCTCTAATGTTTTTAATGTACGAGAAAGGTTGGACTTGGCCCGTTTGCTGATTTCTTCCAGTTCAGATATGGAACGAGGATTATGTTCAATAATGGTTTTTAGTAATGCCTGATTCTCACTACTAAGAACCTGAGCCATGGAACTTAGTGATTCAAACCAGATTTTTGGCTCATCTTTACGCGGCTTGTAATCACCTTTAGCTATGGCAATTGTCCGTTTGATGTAATCCTCTTTGGATATGATCCCAACCTTCATTACCTTGGTAGCCATATTAATACCTTCTAAATCCTATCCAATTATTCGCGTTACATCGTTCCAAAAATCTATGAGCAACTGTTCCGGGCTTTCGAACTCATAGGCCGTGGTGATTTCTTTTTCGTGCTTATGGTCCCACACCACTCTTTTCGCGCCATAGCGTTTTCTCTTGGGTTTCATGGCGTGTGCATTATCGTAACCAAGAATTCGGGTATTGTGCCTGTCGTGGAGCGTTAAGGAGTATCGAATCCCATGCGGGATATGCTCAGACACCTCAACCCGTTTGGCTTCGATCTTTGTCCAGAATCCACTATCCATCGGGAATGTCTCGCCATCCAGATCCAGCAGGGTTTCCAACCCTGTCATATTCCCTGATAGATCAGCCACTTATAACAAGCCTAAAGTTATCATCCGGTGATAACTTTAAGTATAGCGGTTAGTCTAAAAATTGCCACTTATCGCATATAGCTGCGGGCAATAAAAAAGCAGCAACGTGTGACACGCTGCTGCTCATAGGCTCCGACTGTATCGTGTATCGGGAATCAGGCTAGTTTGGTGTTCAGGAACTCGAGCAGGCTGTCCCTGGCCACATCCTGGTTGGATTCATCCCTCCGTCCCTTATACTCAACCACTCCCTTGTCGATCCCCTTATCCCCAACCACCACACGATGAGGGATCCCGATCAACTCCATGTCGGCAAACATGACGCCCGCGCGTTCCTTTCGATCATCAAACAGCACGGAATAACCCGCGGCGGTGAGTTCTTCGTACAACTTCTCCGACTCCTCACGTACCCGCTCGGACTTGTGCATATTCATGGGCAACAGAGCGATCTGGAACGGGGCGATGGCGTCGGGCCAGATGATGCCCTTGTCGTCATGGTTCTGCTCGATGGCGGCGGCGACCACGCGCGAGACGCCGATGCCGTAGCAGCCCATGGTCATGGTGATGTTCTTACCGTTCTCATCCAGCACGCCCGCGCTCATGGCCTCGGAGTACTTCTGGCCGAGCTGGAAGATGTGGCCCACTTCGACGCCGCGCTTGATCTCGAGGTGACCGTGACCGTCGGGGCTGGGATCGCCCTCGACCACGTTGCGCAGGTCGGCCACCGGGGGCAGGGGCAGGTCGCGTTCCCAGTTGATGCCGAAGTAGTGCTTGCCGTCGACGTTGGCGCCGGCGCTGAAGTCGGACATCACGGCCACGCTGCGATCGGCGATGCAGTGGATGGGCAGCTTCACGGGGCCCAGCGAACCGGGACCGGCGCCGACGGCCTCGCGGATCTCCTCCTCGGTGGCCATGCGCAGCGGGCTCTCGATGGCGGGCAGCTTTTCCGCCTTGAGTTCGTTGAGTTCGTGGTCGCCGCGTACCAGCAGGGCCACCAGCTTGCTCTCGGCCACTTCGCTGCCGTGGACGATGAGGGTCTTGATGGTCTTCTCGATGGGCTGGCCGTGCTGTTCCACCAGGTCGGCAATGGTCTTGGCATTGGGTGTGTCCACCAGTTCCATCTCCTGGCTCGGCGCGGCGCGCTCGCCCACGGCGAGGGCCTCGGCCAGTTCGACGTTGGCGGCGTAGTCGGAGTTGTCGGAGAAGGCGATGGCATCCTCGCCGGAGGAGGCGAGGACGTGGAATTCGTGCGAGGAGCTGCCGCCGATGGCGCCGGTGTCGGCGAGCACGGCGCGAAAATCGAGCCCTAAGCGGGTGAAGATGCGGCTGTAGGCCTGGTACATGGCTTCGTAGGTCTCATCCAGGCTGGCCTGGTCGGTGTGGAAGGAGTAGGCGTCCTTCATCAGGAATTCGCGCGCGCGCATGACGCCGAAGCGGGGGCGGCGCTCGTCGCGGAACTTGGTCTGGATCTGGTAGAAGTTGGCCGGCAGCTGTTTGTAGCTCTGCACCTCGTTGCGAATGAGATCGGTGATCACCTCCTCGTGGGTGGGGCCGAGGCAGAAGTCGCGGCTGTGGCGGTCGTGCATGCGCAGCATCTCGGCGCCCATTTGATCCCAGCGGCCCGACTCCTGCCATAGCTCGGCGGGCTGGACCACCGGCATGAGCACCTCCTGGGCGCCGGCCTTGTCCATCTCCTCGCGCACGATGGCCTCCACCTTGTGCAGCACCTTGAGCCCCAGTGGCAGCCAGGTGTAGAGGCCGGCGGCCAGCTTGCGGATCATGCCGGCGCGCAGCATCAGCTGGTGGCTGATGATCTCGGCGTCGGAGGGGGTCTCCTTGAGGGTGGACAGTAACAGCTTCGAGGTACGCATGGGGCTCCATCACATCAAAAGGGTAAAGGCGGAATTTTATGGCATGGGGGT
>JABURT010000016.1 GCA_014762495.1 Gammaproteobacteria bacterium
GGGGTGGTGGGTCTGGATCACCACCGTGCCCGGTTTTTGCGCACGGCCGGCGCGACCGGCGACCTGCACGATGAGCTGGGCCATGCGCTCGCTGGCTCGAAAATCGGCCGAGAACAGGCCCTGGTCGGCGTCCAGGATCCCCACCAGGGTGACGCCGGGAAAGTGGTGACCCTTGGCCAGCATCTGCGTGCCGAGCAGGATGCGCGCCTCACCGCGGTCGACCTGGGCCAGCAGGCGGTCGAGACTGCCCTTGCGCCGTGTGCTGTCGCGGTCGATGCGAACCACCGTCTCATCGGGGAACAGGGACATAAGGTGTTGTTCGATCTTTTCCGTGCCGTGACCGATGTCGCGCAGGTCGATGCTGCCGCAGCTTGGACAGGCCGGTTGCAGCGGCTGCTCGGCACCGCAGTGGTGACAGCGCAGGCGACGCTGGCCCTGGTAGAAGGTCATGTGCGCATCGCAGCGCTGGCAGTGACTGATCCAGCCACAGTCATGGCACATCAGGACCGGGGCGTAGCCGCGTCGGTTCAGGAACAACAATACCTGCTCGTCGCGGGCAAGGTGTTGCTTCATGGCCTCCACCAGCGGTTGCGAAATGCCCTGTTCCATGGGTTGGCTGCGCACATCCAGCAGACGCAGCCTGGGGGCCTGTGCCCCCCCGGCGCGCTGGTGTAGCGCGAGGTGGTGGTAGCGCCCGCTGCGGGCATTGGCAAGGCTCTCCAGTGAGGGGGTGGCCGAGCCCATGACCACCGGGATCTGTGCGTCTCGGGCACGCTTGATGCCAAGGTCGCGAGCCGAGTAGCGAAAGCCCTCCTGCTGCTTGAAGGAGGCGTCATGTTCCTCGTCGATGATCACGATGCCGGGATGGGCCAGGGGCGTGAACACGGCGGAACGGGTGCCGATGACAATGCCGGCCTCACCGCTGCCGGCCAGGAGCCAGGCGCATAGCCGCTCCTGGTCCGATAAGCCGGAATGGAGCACGGCGATGGGTACGGCGAAGCGGCGCTTGAAGCGGTTCAGCAATTGGGGTGTCAGCCCGATCTCCGGTACCAACACCAGGGCCTGCCGACCGTCCGTCAGTACCTGCTCGCTGTCCTGTAAATAGACCTCGGTCTTGCCGCTGCCGTTGACGCCTTCGAGTAGAAATGCCTCAAACCCGTCACGCCTGGCGGGGATGGTCT
>JABURT010000199.1 GCA_014762495.1 Gammaproteobacteria bacterium
CCTGCAGCTGACCGGCCAGCCATTGCTTGCGCGCGGCCAGGGTGTCCTGGCCGGGTAGTAACAGGGTCCCCACCTCGCCACCGCGGGCGATCTCGGCCAGCACCTCCGTAGCGTTGCCCGAGGCAATGACCGTGGCCGAACCGGAACGGGCCGCCAGGCGCGCGGCACGGACCTTGGTACGCATGCCTCCTCGACCCAGGCTGCCGCCCTCGCCCGCCATATCGTCCAGCGCCGGGTCGTGGGCCTCCATCACGTCGAGCAGGCAGGCATCGGTATGTTCGCGGGGATTCTTGTCGTACATGCCCTTCTGATCGGTGAGCAGGACCAGCAGGTCCGCCTCCACCAGGTTGGCCACCAGCGCCGCCAGCGTGTCGTTGTCGCCGAAGCGGATCTCGTCGGTGACCACGGTATCGTTTTCATTGACCACAGGAATGACGCCAAGATCCAGAAGGGTACGCAGGGTACTGCGGGCATTGAGATAACGCATGCGATGGGAGAGATCGTCGTGGGTGAGCAGGACCTGTGCGGTATGCAGGCCGTACTGGGCAAAGCGCGATTCCCAGCTCTGCACCAGTCCCATCTGGCCCACTGCAGCGGCGGCCTGTAACTCGTGCAGGGCATGGGGGCGTCGGCTCCAGCCCAGGCGCGTCATACCCTCGGCCACGGCCCCGGAGGAGACCAGCACCAGCTCGATGCCCTGCTCTCGTAAGGCTGCCATCTGCTTGACCCAGGTGGCGATGGCCTCGGTGGCCAGTCCCTTGCCGTCATTGGTGAGCAGGGCGCTACCGATCTTGACGACCCAGCGCCGGGTTTGGGTGAGTTGTTGTCGTTGTTCTTGCATAGCAGCACTGTACCGGCAAAGGCGGGAATGTGGAATACGGGGTCGGTCTACTCGCCACTGTCGAGGATCTCGGCCTCGTCCACCTCTGCATGCGCCTCCATGTACTCCATGATGTCGTAGATCAGAGGCTGGGTCCCCTCGCCACTGATGGCGGAAATGCGGTAGACCGGACCCTGCCAGTCGAGGCGCTTGATAACGTCTTCGCACACCGCCTCGCGTTCGTCCTCGGCAAGCACATCGAGTTTGTTGAGCACCAGCCAGCGATCCCGCCTCGCCAGGTCCGGGCTGTATTGTTCCAGCTCGCCGGCAATGGTGTTGACTGCCGCCACCGGATCGGTGCCGTCTATGGGCGCTACATCCACCAGATGCAGCAGCAGGCGGGTACGTGCCACGTGCTTGAGGAAGCGTATGCCCAGGCCGGCACCCTCCGCCGCCCCCTCGATGAGACCGGGGATGTCAGCCACCACGAAACTGCGGTGCGCCTCCACGCTCACTACGCCGAGGTTGGGTACCAGGGTGGTAAAGGGGTAATCGGCCACCTTGGGCTTGGCTGAGGAGATGGCACGGATAAGCGTGGACTTACCGGCATTGGGCAGGCCCAACAGTCCCACGTCGGCCAGCACCTTCAACTCCAGACGTAGCATGCGGATCTCACCAGGTGTGCCGTTGGTGGACTGACGCGGGGCGCGGTTGGTGCTGGACTTGTAGCGGGTATTGCCGAGGCCGTGAAAACCGCCCTGGGCCACCTTGAGGCGATCGCCGGGGGCGGTCAGATCGCCCAGCTGCTCCTGGGTGTCGACGTCATAGACCATGGTGCCCGGTGGGATCTTGATCACCTTGTCGGCGCCGCCCTTGCCGGTACGCTCCTTGCCCATGCCGGGCTGGCCGTTCTCGGCCTTATAACTGCGCTGGAAGCGAAAATCGGCCAGGGTATTAAGGTTGGGATCTACCTCGAGGTAGATGGAACCGCCATCGCCACCGTCACCGCCATCGGGACCACCGAAGGGGATGTATTTTTCGCGACGAAAGCTGACGCAGCCGTTGCCGCCCTTGCCGGCCTGCACGCGTATGGTCGCCTCGTCTACGAATTTCATGGGTCTGAATCTCTTGAGTAAAACGAAAAAAGCCCCGCAGAACGGGGCTTTTCGTCGTCAGCGACTGCGCCGTTTACGCAGATTCGATGCTGACGAACTTGCGGTTCTGGGGTCCTTTGACCTCGAATACCACCTTACCATCGGCCTTGGCGAACAGGGTATGGTCACGACCAATGCCCACGTTCACACCGGCGTGGAACTTGGTGCCACGCTGACGCACGATGATGTTACCGGCCTGAACCGTTTCGCCGCCGAAGCGCTTGACGCCAAGGCGTTTCGATTCTGAATCGCGACCGTTACGGGTACTACCACCAGCTTTTTTATGTGCCATGGTTTAATCCCTCTTCTGCTTAACCGGCCTGAATGCCAGTGATCTTAACTTCAGTCAAATACTGTCTGTGGCCCATCTGCTTGCGATGGTGCTTACGACGGCGGAATTTGACGATCTTGACCTTGTCGCCGCGCATCTGGGCGGTGACCTCGGCAGTGACCTTGCTGCCGTTCACCAGGGGGGTACCCACTGTGACCTTGTCGCCGTCAGCGACCATCAGGACCTGGTCAAATTCAACGTTGGCGCCCGCGTCCGCGTCCAGCTTTTCGACACGCAGGGTCTGGCCTTCACTGACACGATATTGCTTGCCGCCGGTCTTGATTACCGCGTACATAACCTGTTTCTCCAAAATTCGGGTCCAGCGGGATGTCCGCTCACTGAAACCGCGAAATTCTAGCGGTTGAGGGGCCTGCGGTCAAACGATATTGCCAACTTTTTGCCGTGAACGGCGCGCTGATGCGCCCTCGCGTGCTTGACACTTCACGGGCCGCCGCCTAGCATGCGGGGCTCTTTTTGGCTATGGCGCCTATATAAAAGAATGAATATAGAGGAAATTCAGGCCCTCATCGCCGAGGACATGGACGCGGTCAATGAACTCATTATCCGTCGTCTCGCCTCTGAAGTCGTCCTGATCAATCAGATCGGCCACTACATCGTCAATTCCGGCGGCAAGCGCCTGCGTCCGGTACTGGCAGTGCTGTCGGCACGCGCCATGGACCACAAGGGCCCTCACCACATCGACCTCGCCGCCATTGTCGAATTCATCCACACCGCCACCCTGCTGCATGACGATGTCGTCGATGCCTCCGAACTGCGACGCGGCAAGGAGACCGCCAACGCCCTGTGGGGCAATGAGGCCAGCGTACTGGTGGGTGACTTTCTCTACTCGCGTTCCTTCGAAATGATGGTGGAGGTGGGGAGCATGCGGGTCATGGATATCCTCTCCCGCGCCACCAACATCATCTCCGAGGGCGAGGTCCTGCAACTGCTCAACGTCCACGACGCCGACACCACCGAGGAGCGTTACCTCAACGTTATCCGCTTCAAAACCGCCAAGCTGTTCGAGGCTGCCTGCCAGCTCGGTGCCGTCATTGCCGACGCCCCGGCCGAGCAGGAACAGGCCATGGCCGACTACGGCATGCACCTTGGCACGGCCTTTCAGCTCATCGATGACGTCCTCGACTACAGCGCCAGCAGTGAGGAGATGGGTAAGAACGTCGGCGACGACCTCGCCGAGGGCAAGCCCACCCTGCCCCTCATCTACACCATGCGCCAGGGCAGCGAGGCACAGGCACAGGTGGTGCGCGAGGCCATCGAACAGGGCGGCCTGGATCAGATCGACGAGGTGATGGCCGCCGTTGAATCCACCGGTGCCATCGCTTACACTGCGCAAACTGCGCGCGAGGAGGCAGACCGGGCCATTGCAGCCATCTCGGCCATCCCCGACTCGCCCTATAGACAGGCCATGATTGACCTGGCCCATTTCTCGGTGGAGCGCAGTCACTAATCCCGTACTTATCGGCGTGTAGCGCAGCCTGGTAGCGCACTTCCTTCGGGAGGAAGGGGTCGGAGGTTCGAATCCTCTCACGCCGACCATTATTTCCCCATGTTATTGCCTTCGTTCCGATTCAAGGGGTCGGAGGTTGATTCGCAGTAAAACTGCTCACCCTTCGGGCGCACTGTAGTGCGTCTCATCCCTATCGGGAGGTTGACGTGCTTAAAAAACGCACGTCCCCCTTCACTATCGTTCAGGGGTCGAATCCTCTCACGCCGACCATTATTTCCTCATGTTATTGCCTACGTTTCGCGCCGTGCTGGACATACGTCCCTGTAGCACCGGTCCGGCCCGGCATCCTTGCCGGGCGCTCAGTGCGCTGCGTTTGTACATTAAGTACAAACGGTCGCACTTCGCCCTCTCACGCCGACCATTAATTCCCACTCCAACTTCGTTCAGTGCCGTGCCGAAATACGTCCCTGTAGCGGCGGCCCGGCCTGGCATCCATGCCAGGCGCTCGGCATGCTGCGTTTGTACATTCAGTACAAACGGTCATGCCTCGCCCTCTCACGCCGACCATTATTTCCCTCTCTTCTGTCTTCCTTGATTCTGTGCTGAAATTACGTCGCATTTGGGTCGGTCTGACCCATGTCTCCTTGTATCACTCTCATATCGTTTGTTCTTCCTATCACAGCTGAATGTTGGCAACAGCACTCGATCCAACGCATACTGAAGGTGGTGGACAGGCCATTTTATGGCCTTTTCCCAATACGTCATCAAGCACCTGGCAATCCTTGCATTACATCTTGTAACAGACCCGGTTTGTATTGACCCAAACATATGGCACGTCTTCGTCAACATCTCCTGAACTGGCTGGCATCGTTGCTGGTGTTTTTCACGGCACTGCTCATCACGGTCATACTCAGTCTCGACCTCAACAGCTATCGCCCCCGGCTGGAACAGGCCTTGACACAGGCGCTGGGGGCGCGCGTCGCCATCAACGGTGATCTCGGCCTTGCACTGAAGCCGGACATCGCCCTGACCATAGAAGGCCTGTCCATCGGCCCGGCATCGCAAGAGATCGCTAGCGTCGAGCAACTCTCAGTGTTCATGGCCCTATTGCCGTTATTACGACGCGAGATTGAAATTGAATCTATCGACCTGGTTCGAGGCACACTGAATCTGAACGCCGAACACTTTCCAATGGTCCCTGCGGATTTATCCGCTCCCGCCAAGGAGATTCCGGAACAGGATCGCTGGCACTGGAAGCTGACTCAAGCTGCCAGCTTGCACATACGTCATGGTCAGTTGTCATATACCAACGTCGAACCATCCTGGACCATTTCGCTGGATGATTTCGACCTCAGGCTGAAGACACGTGAGTTGAGCCCGACGATATTGCAACAACAGGGTGTGGATGCACTCAATATTAAGGGCAGCCTTCGCAGTCATACTCTAGTGAGTCCCTGGGCCAGCCTGAAACAGGCCGAGACAGACGTCTCCCTTATCGGACGCGATTTAAGTTTTGACGGGATCCGTGCCCAGGTCTTCGGCGCCAAGACCGAGGCGAACGCTCATATCGCGTTCTTGCCCAGGGATACTATCTATAATCTGGATTTCCATCTAAAGGACCTGGAGGCCGCACAATCCATTAACCGATTGGCGCGAGAGGGGCTGGTGGAAGGCGAGATGCAATTACGGACCAAGCTGCGCTGGCAAGGGTCATCATCGCGCGCAATGATAAGTTCGCTCAACGGTACGGTAAGCCTGCATGGAGAAAAACTAAAGCTGAACAAGATAGACCTTGATAAAAGCATTGAAGCCTTTGAGAAAAGCCAGCACTTTAATCTTGTCGACCTGGGCGCCTACTTTTTCATGGGTCCCATGGGCACCGTCGCCACCAAGGGCTTTTCATTCGCCAAGCTAGGCGCCTCATTCAATGGTGGAAGCAGTCATATTTCACGACTGAACTCCGATTGGGTTATCGAGAATGGTGTGGCAAGGGCCGACGATGTTGCCTTTAGTACACAACGCAATCTTCTGGCAGTTCAGGGACATCTCGATCTGGTCCAGGCAAGATATGAAGGCATAACCTTTGCCATTGTGGATACAAACGGATGTGCGAGATTCAGCCAGGAGGTAAGCGGGCCCCTTAGCCGTCCAGTCGTCGAGGCCCCAAGAAAATTATCGCTCATTACCGCACCCGTACGCGAAGTGCTGGAGATACCGCGGAAGCTGCTGGGTTCAGACAAATGCAAACCCTTTTATCGCGGCAGTCTGTCACACCCGAATGCATAGAGCTCTATGCGGCGTAGCGTATGCCCGCTTCTGAACCGTTGGTCCAGACGACCGTCGCTTCCTGGAGTCCAAAACGGCGGCTATCGAGTGAGACCATGGTACCTGGTGTCGGTAACGACTCCATTTGTACTCGGGCACCACCACCGTCACTGTAATCGAGGATATCGCAATTGACCACAAGACCTTGTTCATCGATAAGCGTCGCCGGACAGTTTTCCAGTATTACGCGTTCATACTGACGTTCACGAAATACCGGTACCTGCTTGTCCTTGACCTGTAAGACATTACGCTGGTCGACAAAACTGACCAGTGGATACATCTCATTACTCGGATCATGCGGTAGCAGGTTCACGGGTCGATAGTCCGGTTCTTCGAGGATACGGCGTATAACGCTTTCATGGATCATTTCATTCTGATTCTGTTCTTCACCAATGGGTCGCCGGTATGGCAGGACGCCTAGCCACTGCAGGAACTTGTAAGGCAGAGTAAATGAGTCCTCGAGTTTATCCATGGCATCGGGTATCACCTTACCAGCGTCAAACAAATAGGTTTCATTAAATCTCAGTCCCAATCGCTGGGCACGTTTCACAAGCCACATGAGGGCCACATCAGAGAGTCCATGGTCGGCATAGCCGCCGCCAATGTTTGAGTGTACGCCGCTGAACCAGACCTGCTGACAACTGATTTGTCCGTCAAGGCGTGTCCACATCGCCGGCTTAAATGGGCGTCTACGTTCATCGATGGCCACCGCATGATAGGCATGTTCCACATGTCGCCCAAGATGGGTATCGTGAAATCCCACCCATTTGCGTGACAGGTGCTGCAGTCCCGGCACGGGTAGCCCCAGCGCCCCTACGGTATCCCAGACACCGAGAAAGCGGATCTTCGGAAAACGGCGATCGAGTTGCACAACGCGTTCGTGATAGGGGGAGAAATCTCGTTTTTCCGGTGCGGTTCGGTAATACTCGTAGACCTCGGGCAACAGATCCATATCCGACTTACGCAACAGTCCCACGCTGCCAATCATGCCTGCCAGGGAGCGGGCGGTATAGGCCCCTCGACTGAATCCAAACAGGTAGATCTCATCACCGGGAACGTAGTTGTTGGCGAGAAATCGATAACAATCCTGGATGTTTCTGGAGATGCCGAGGCCACTGCAACCGCCAATGAACCTACCCAGGGTACGTAAGAATTGGCCGACCCCTGATGTTCCAATCCCAGGTTGATAAAATATCAGTTGCTGAATGCCGGTGGCCTCATCAACCGGCGATAAGGCCCTGACCGTTTTAAGCACGTTGGTTGCATACTGGCGCGACTCGTTGTCCAGTCGCTCCGCTTCGTTCCAGGTCCCATCGCAACACAGGATGATACGCTTCTTTTCCATTCGCCTCCCCCGAAGCTTTGTTTCTATGTTTTTAGTTTAGACAATATCCCACAACTGGCGAATGGCTAACCCTTGAAGGCTTCGTCAGAGGACATGTACTCCAGTTCTTCATCCGTGCTTTGCCGCCCCAGGATTGCGTTACGATGGGGGAAACGACCAAAGCGCTTGACGATTTCACGATGATGTTGCGCCCACTTCGTCTCCATACCGGCCTGTTTAAACAGTTCGACCGAGGTATCCTGATCTGCCAGATTTTCACTGTGCATAAAGGGCAGGAACAAAAACAGCTGTTGTGATTCATCCAGTTGCTCCTGAAACCCGTTCTCGATGGCCTCGCGCGCGCAATCACGAGCCATGGCCTCGGTGGAAAAACTTTGGGGCTGGTTTCGATACATATTCAGGGGAAATTGATCGAGTATTATGGCAAGTGCCAGGCATCCCTCTGCGGATTGTCGCCACTCATCCAGCTCTCCGTCACGCGCCTGTCGCCATACTGACTCGAAGCGCTCACGTATCTCCTGGTCCATCTCCTGCGTCGATTCAAACCAGCATTTCCTGCAGCGCTCGGAAAACCAGAAATCCAGTATCTCGTGGGGCTGGGTCATACGCCCTCCTGTCTCACCCGGCTATGTTATAATCGCCACTCGCTCTGATACACGGGAACGAAGATGGCTGTTATAGATGAATACTACGCCATACGCATTTCACGTAAAGACCCACGTTCCGGTTCGGAACTCCACGAGCAGCACGATATCTTCATTACCGGGGACAAGCGACTGGGCCATTTAAGCAAGGCCATGCGTTTTACCGAGCTTGGCGAGGCCGAGGCATATCTTGATGCACATCCACTGCCGGATAGCTACGAACCCCATATCCAGTTTTGTACAACGGAAAACCGGGAACAGACGGACAGCGAACAGAGCCGCGTCACCGAACAGTTGATGGAGATCCCCTATCCCTATCGACGCACCGCCTACAACTGGATGCGGGGGAAGGATGTCATCGGTCTGTTAAAGGGCGAGTCCGATGAGGTCTATGAACGCCATCACCGATTCTTGCTGGATTACGATATCGACATCAGCGAACCCAGTGCGGTCATCATGTTGTCGAGCAAAAAGAAGCAAAGTCGAAAATCGCACCACGATAGCCTGCCGGACAACGCACCGCGCCAGTTCTTCGCCCAACCTGGTCAGCGACCGGCGCGGAAGTCCAAGTCGGACGAGGAGACAAATGAGTAAAGCAGGCATGAGATTTCATCAACTAGCCATCGGCACGCGATTCCAGTTTGAAGGCGGTTTCTACACCAAGACCAGCCCGGTCATGGCCAATGACGAATCGGGCAAGGCCGTGTTCATGAAACGCTCCGATGCCGTCGAGCCGGCAGACGTGTCGGCACAGGTTTCGGACGATATCAATCAGCCCCATCAAATCCTGGCAATGGCCCTAGCGCGTTACACCAACGAGGCCATGGAGATCGTCCACAACGCCTTTCATCCGGCCGAGGCGGCGACCCTGAACAAGGTCCACCAGAAGCTATCCGAACTCGAACAACACTTGCTCGAGGATGCCTCATCGCGACTTGATTAAAATCAGGCCGTGTCCCGCTCGAGCCGGGCGATCCGGATCAGGGCCTGCTCACGATTCTCTCCGCACAAGGCCCGCGTGGCCTGGAACTCACAACAGATGCGAGGCCGCTCGGGCAGACCGAACAGGCGACAGTGCCCGCTCTCGTCCAGTTGCACACAGGCGACACCGGCCGGCTTGCCTGCTGGCATTCCGGGGATAGGGGAGGTAATGGAAGGCGCGATGCAACAGGCCGCACAACCGGCCCGACACTCCATCTGGTCTACTCGTCCAGCCATTGCACCAGATAGTAGATAAACTGTCCCTCGGAAGACTTGGAGGGCCCGATCACCACCGCCGGATAGCGCTTGCCGACGGCATCGGCCTGGGCCATGGCGCTGTCCTCATCCGCCATCGCTTCCACACTGGCAGCGGGAAAACGGGTTCGGTTCTTGCGCGGTGCATAGACCACGGCGAACTGTTCCTGCGAGACACTGGTCTCGGGATCGGGTGGGACAAAACCACGCATAAACGCTATCCGAGTGCTAGAAAATATCCTGCATTATACGCAAGAGAAGGGGACAAGGCCCATCCGCCGACGGGCCCTGCTGTTCTTGCCTAGACGCTGAAACCGAATGAGGGATCGGAGCTATCCTTGGGCAGGGGAATGCCGGCGATCTTGCAACCCTGTGTAATGGGGCCGCCGGGAAACAGGGTGTGCAGATAACGCAGTCCGCCCTTGTCGCGGTAACGCTGGTCGAGCATGGCGGAAAGGTCGCGGGCATATTCAACACCGCCCATCTCCTCATAATAGCGCCGCAGCATCTGCACCACATCCCAGTGCTGATCGCTCAGCTCGACATTAACTTCTCGCGCCAGGGATTCGGCAATCTCGCGTCCCCAGGGAGACACCAGGGGTTCATCCTCGTGTACGTGAAATACAAAGTCCTGCTTTTGTTCTTCGCTCATTACATCGACCATTTCGAACCGTCCTGTTTTGATAAGAATCATTTATAACTACATCAGGCCGTCATTTATTTGCCTGATACACTAATCATAGATCCACATTGCCATGTTTCAATCCCGCACCCTGGAATCATCGCACCGTCGGGCTTTGTCTGTCTGCGGCGGCGCAGTATGATGAAACCATGCAGGAACAACTTTTCCACCCCGCCACCCGGCGCTGGTTCGAGCGCCATTTCCCTGCCGCCACCGCGGTGCAGCAGCAGGCCTGGCCGGCCATAGGTGAGGGGCGACATACGCTTATCGCCGCGCCCACCGGCTCGGGCAAGACCCTGGCCGCCTTCCTCATGGCCATCGATCAGCTGGTGCGCGAGGGGCTGAACACGCCACTGCCCGATGAGACACGCATTCTCTACATCTCCCCTCTCAAGGCCCTGTCCAACGATATCCATAAAAACCTGGATCTGCCGCTGTCCGGCATACGCGACACCCTTCTGGAGTCCGGCCTACCAGATGTTCCCATCCGCGCGGCGGTACGCAGCGGTGATACCAGCACCGCCGAGCGCGAGGAGATGAAGCGCAACCCGCCCCAGATCCTGGTCACCACGCCCGAGTCCCTCTATATTCTGCTCACCTCCGAATCGGGACGGGAGATGCTCTCCACGGTCAGGAGTGTCATCGTCGACGAACTGCATGCCCTGGCCGGCAACAAGCGCGGGGCACACCTGACCCTGTCACTGGAACGCCTGGCCAGCCTGACCCATACGCCTCCGGTGAGGATCGGGCTCTCGGCCACACAGCGTCCCATCGAGACCATGGCACGCTACCTGGTGGGGGATCGGGAATCACCCTGCACCATCGTTGATGCCGGCCATGTGCGCGAACGTGACCTCGCCATTGAGGTACCCGATTCGCCCCTGGAGGCGGTGATGGCGGGCGAGGTATGGGGGGAGATCTATAACCGGCTGGAACGGCTGGTACTGGAACACCGTACCACTCTCATCTTCGTCAACACACGCCGCCTGGCGGAGCGGGCCGCCGCCGCCCTGGCAGAGCGACTGGGCGAGGAGGCGGTCACCTCACACCACGGTAGCCTGGCCAAGGAACACCGTCTCGATGCCGAGACCCGGCTCAAACAGGGCAAACTCCGGGCCCTGGTGGCCACCGCCTCGCTGGAACTGGGCATCGATATCGGCGATGTGGATCTGGTCTGCCAGCTTGGCTCGCCACGCAACATCGCCACCCTGTTGCAACGGGTTGGCCGTTCCGGACACGCCGTCGGTGCCCTGCCCAAGGGACGGCTGTTCCCGTTGACCCGCAACGACCTGTTCGAATGCACGGCCATGCTCCGCGCCATCGCCGCCGGTGAACTCGATACCATTCCCATTCCCGACCACCCGCTCGACGTGCTGGCACAACAGCTCGTGGCTGAAGTGGCCGGTGCCGAGTGGGAGGAAGAGGCGCTGTATCACACCTATCGCAGGGCCTGGCCTTATCGCCGGCTGACACGCGAACAGTTCGCCGCGGTTGCAAAGATGCTGAGTGAGGGCTTCCATACCCGTCGTGGTCGCCGTGGCGCCTACCTGCATCGCGACGCCGTGCACGGTCGATTGCGACCGCGCAAAAATGCTCGGCTCACGGCCCTGCTGAACGGCGGAGCCATCCCCGACCAGTTCGACTATGACGTCATCCTGCAGCCGGAAGGTCACTTCATCGGCACCCTCAACGAGGACTTCGCCTTCGAGAGCCTGCCCGGCGATATCTTTCAGCTCGGCAACACCTCCTACCGCATGCTCAAGGTCGAGCAGGGACGGGTCTTCGTCGAGGACGCCAAAGGCCAGCCGCCCAATATCCCGTTCTGGTTCGGCGAGGCTCCGGGGCGCAGCGATGAGCTTTCCCTGGCCGTCTCCGATCTGCGTGAACAGCTCGACAGCCTGCTGGAACAGGGCCAGCAGGCCACGCTGGACTACCTTATCAACGAGCTGGGGCTGGACCACGCCGCCGCCCGACAGCTGGTCGACTACCTCGCCGCGGGCAAGGCCGCCCTCACCGTACTGCCCAGCCAGCGGCGCATCGTCTTTGAACGCTTCTTCGACGAAACCGGCGACTCCCACTTCGTGATCCACTCGCCCTTTGGCTCACGCATTAACCGTGCCTGGGGGCTGGCCCTGCGCAAGCGCTTCTGCCGCCGCTTCAACTTTGAACTGCAGGCCGCCGCCAATGAGGACAACCTCATCCTCTCGCTGGGTCCTACCCATAGTTTCCCGCTGGCCGAACCGGCCGCTTATCTCAAGGCACAGACGGCCGAGCACATATTGATCCAGGCCCTGCTCGACGCCCCCATGTTCCCAGCACGCTGGCGCTGGGTCGCCAACACCGCCCTGGCGGTACCGCGCAATCGCAGCGGCAAGAAGGTCCCGGCCCCATTCCAGCGCAATGACGCCGAGGACCTCATCGCCCTGGTGTTTCCCGATCAATTGGCCTGTTTCGAGAATATCGCCGGTGAGCGCGAGGTCCCCGACCACCCGCTGGTGGAACAAACCCTGTGGGACTGCCTGCACGAGCTGATGGACATCGATGGCCTGGTGGCGCTGCTGGAGCGGCTGGCAAACGTCGAGATCGAGGTCATCACCCGCGACCTGGCTACCCCTTCCCCGCTGGCACTGGAGATCCTCAACGCCCAGCCCTACGCCTTTCTCGACGATGCGCCGGCCGAAGAACGTCGTACCCTGGCCGTGGCCCAGCGCCGCCACCTCGACCCGCAGAGCGCCGCCGACATCGGCCGACTCGACCCGGCCGCGATCACCCTCGTGCGAGAACAGGCCTGGCCCGAGGTGCGTGATGCCGATGAGCTGCATGATGCCCTCAACTTGATGGGCTTCATGACCGTCTCCGAGGCCGAACATGGCCCGCGGGATGCAGGCAATGCAGTGGACGCAGACGCCAGGCATTCATTTATGGCCCGGCTGCAAACAGACCGACGTGCCACACGCCTGGAGGTCCCGGGGGGCGAGACCTTGTGGGTGAACACCGAACGCCTGCACCAGTTGAAGTCCCTGTTTCCGCAGGCCGCCTGCACTCCCGAGCTTGTCCCCCTGGAAGACCTTCCCACACGCGAGGAGGCATTGCTCGAACTCATCCGCAGTCGGCTGGAAGTCTTGGGGCCGGTCGGGCTGGAGGCGCTGTCTGCACCGCTGGGCCTCGATAGCGACGACATCCACCAGGCCCTGCTAGGCCTACAACAGGAAGGCTTTGCCATCCAGGGCCAATTTACCGGTTCGGTGGAAGAGTGGTGCGAACGCGGCCTGCTGGCGCGCATACACCGCTATACCCTCAAACAACTGCGCAGCGAGATCGAACCGGTGAGCCCGGCCGACTTCATGCGCTTTCTGTTCCATTGGCATGGGGTGGACGAACCGGGCGAGGGGGAAGAGGCGCTGTTGTCGCGCCTGCAGCAGCTCGAAGGTCTCAACCTGCCCGCCGCCAGTTGGGAGGATGAGATCCTGCCGGCGCGTCTGTCTCCCTATCTACGCCCCGAACTGGACCGTCTCTGCGCCAGTGGCCGGGTCATGTGGCTACGCCTGCAGGTGCCGCAAGGTCCGGACAAGCGCCGTAAGAGCGGCACTGTTCGCAGTACCCCCGTGGCCTTGCTGATACGCCCTCACCTCGTACACTGGCGCATCGACAATCCCCTGCCCGAGGCGGATGGATTGCCGCTCTCCGCCACAGCGCGCAAGGTCTATGATTTACTCAAGACCTGGGGCGCCAGCTTCTTCGATGATCTGCTGCATGAAGCCCGTCTGCTACGTACTCAGTTGGAAGAGGCTCTGGGCGAACTGGTGGCCTGGGGTCTGGTCACCGCCGATAGCTTTCAGGGCCTGCGCAGCCTGACCACCCCTCAGCAGGTGCAACGTCGCCGCGTCAGCCGCAGACTGCACGGACAGGAACTGGCTGCCGCCGGGCGCTGGTCGCTGCTGCGGCCGAACATGCCGCCAGACGATGAGGACCCCTATGCCCATGTCGAGCATATCGCGAAAGTCCTGCTGAAACGTTACGGCGTCGTCTTTCGCAAGGTACTGGAGCGTGAGCAGGGCCTTCCATCGTGGCGCGAACTGCTCTATATCTATCGGCGCATGGAGGCACGCGGCGAGATCCGTGGGGGGCGTTTCATCCATGGCTTCTCCGGAGAGCAATTCGCCCTGCCCGAGGCGGTCACGGCCCTGCGTGAGCAGCGCAAACGCCCCAAAAGCGGGAACATGCTGGCCATCGGCGCCACCGACCCCCTCAACCTCACCGGGCTTATTACCCCCGGCAAGCGCATCGCCGCACAGGCCAAGCATCGCATCCTGTTTCGCGACGGCGTCCCGGTGGCGGTCAGCGCAAACGGCCGCATCGACTTTTTCGCGGACACCTCGCTGGAAGAGCAATGGCTTGGCCGTAACCTATTGCTACGTAAGCAAAATCCAGGCTATATGTCGCCACCAGCACAAACAATTTGAGCCATTTCTTCACAAGAACTGTACAACTCCTGTACATTACAAATACTCATAAGCACTTGATTTAGCAATTTATATTTATTTTTCCTGAAAATTCTTGACAAAAGCGATCGGTATTGTCTAATGTTTGTATAACTTTTGTACAAACAGACTGCCATGACACAAGCCCTCTATCCCATCAGTACCGTGTCAGAGATGACCGGTGTCAACACCGTCACACTGCGCGCGTGGGAGCGTCGATACGGATTGATAGAACCGAGCCGAAGTGAAGGTGGACGCCGCCTGTACTCCGATGCGGACATTGAACGTATCCATACGGTTCTGGAGATGATGGCCGAAGGCATGACCATCAGTGGCGCCGCGGAGGTGTTACGGCGAGCGGTGATGGCAGACGAGACCGCGGACAGCCCACAGGGACCCTGGCCCGGATATCAGGCCGAAATGGTCGAGGCCATTGGTAATTTCGATGACCTGCACCTGGAACAAACCTACACTCAGGTGATGTCGCTCTACCCCGTGGAGCTCATCAACGAGCGCCTTTTGATGCCGCTGTTACACACCCTCGGCGAGCGTTGGGCCAGTGGCGAGGGGAGCGTGGCGGAGGAACACTTCTTCAGCGTCTTCATGCGCAACAAACTGGGCGCCCGCTTCCATCACCGCAACCAGCATAACAACGGCCCCAGCATGGTCGCCGCCTGTCTGCCCGGCGAGTCTCACGAGTTCGGTCTTTTACTGTTCAGCCTGATGGCGCATACCCAGGGCTATCGCGTCGTGCTTCTGGGTGCCAACCTGCCACTGGAAGAGCTACCCAAGGTCGTCGAGCGAACCCAGAGCGAGGGCGTCATCCTCTCCGGCAGTATCGAGGTTGACTGTTCGAGACTGTACAACTCCCTGCGCAACCTGGTGACACAGGTATCGGTACCCGTATTCATTGGCGGCGCGACCGCCGACAACTGCCGCGACGTGATCGAGAATACCGGCTGCATCGCCGCCGGTCGTGATCTCAAATATGGTCTAAACATCATCAATCAGCACATGGGCTGATACCAAGGAGAATCTTCAATGTCCGAGAACAACATTGCGCTCGAGATGACTGAACAGGGCCTGATACCCGACCAACTGGTACGGCATGGTATACGACGCCTGCTCAAACAAAGACTGGATGAGATCCACAGCGAGGATATTGAGCGCGTGGCCAGGGACAAGCAGAATTTTATCGACACCATGAAACAGTCCGAAGTGGCCCCGCTAGCGGAAAAGGCCAACGAGCAACACTATGAAGTGCCGACCGAATTTTATCTTAAGGCACTGGGACCGCATCTAAAATACAGCTGCTGTTACTGGCCTGATGGCACACAGGATATTGAAGCTGCCGAACAGGCCGCACTTCGGATCAGTTGCGAGCGTGCAGGCATCGAAGATGGTATGGAAATACTGGAACTGGGTTGCGGCTGGGGCTCGTTGACCCTTTGGATGGCCCAGCACTATCCCAATAGCAGAATCGTTGCTGTCTCCAACTCCTCAACCCAGCGCGAACATATCATCGAGCAGGCCAGCCAACGCAAGCTCGACAATGTCACCGTCATCACGCGGGACATGAATGACTTCTCCACAGAGGAGCAGTTCGACCGCATTGTCTCGCTGGAGATGTTTGAACACATGCGCAACTACCAGGTGCTGTATGAAAGAGTTGCCTCCTGGCTCAAGCCGGGGGGTAGATTTTTCATGCATATCTTCGTTCATCGCGATGCTCCCTACGAGTTCGAAGATAAGGGCCCCAATGACTGGATGAGTCGTTATTTCTTCTCCGGTGGCATTATGCCCAGCGATGACCTGCCGCTCTATTTCCAGGACCATATGAAACTGGTTCAACAGTGGCGCTGGAATGGGACCCATTACGAAAAGACACTCAATGCCTGGCTACAGAGAATGGATGAGAACAAAAAACACTTGATGCCCCTATTCCAGGAAACCTATGGCATTGCTGCGAAACAATGGTGGATGCGATGGCGTATGTTTTTCATGGCCTGTGCCGAATTGTTCGGATATGACCAGGGTCGCCAGTGGTGGGTTAGCCATTATCTTTTCGAAAAGAGTAAGGGACATCAAAATGATGACCGGTGATTCACTTCATCCTCTTCAAGTTCGGCTGAGGCATGATACTAACGACACTGGGCAGCCTGGCCCAATGGCTGGTTAAAGTCGATACAGCCCAAACCAAGGAGCTCTCGTCATGAATTGGACAGTATATTTGCAAGCCCTACTCGTTGTGTTGGCAATGGGCATCGTTACATGGGCAATCAGCATGGCCAAGAAGAATCTGGGGATCGTCGATATACTCTGGCCTCTCATGTTTTTGGCCAGCGCGCTGGTATACGCCTTTTCCAGCACTCCCCTTGGAACAACCAATACCATCTTACTAATTCTTGTCGCGGCCTGGTCCTTGAGACTGGCAATTCATCTCTTTATACGTAACTGGAATAAAGAAGAAGATCGCCGCTATGCGGAGATGCGTGCCAATGGCGGACCAGCTTATGCCTTCAAAAGCCTGTACAAGATTTTTGTTCTCCAGGCCGTACTGTCATGGCTTGTTAGCATGACTCTGTTTGCCGCATTCCAAGCTAGTTCCGCTCTCTCATGGGCCATTATCTTCGGTATCTTGCTCTGGTTGGTGGGCTTCTTCTTTGAGGCAACAGGTGATTATCAACTTCTCAAGTTCAAATCCAATCCGGAAAACAAAGGTAAAGTTCTGGATAGCGGGCTTTGGCGCTATACCAGACACCCTAACTACTTCGGTGAATTTCTTACATGGTGGGGGTTTTACTGTTTCACCCTATTGCACGCACCAATCATAGGCCTGCTCGGGCCCTTGATGATGAGCTTCTTCCTGATGAAGTTTTCCGGTGTTCCCATGCTTGAAAAAGACATTACCAAGCGACGTGGTGCCTACGGAGAATACATCAAGAAAACCAATACCTTCTTCCCCGGTCCTGTTAAGTCCACGTCAGATAGTGAGGGCTAAACATGAAAAAGTATGCATATTTGATGTTGTCTACCCTGATGCTTCTGAGCGGTCAGGCCCTGGCACAGAAACAGGAATGGAATTTTCAGGTCTACCTCAATGACCAGAAAATTGGGCACCATAGTTTTCTTGTTGAAGCGGACGAAGGACTGGAACGAGTGATTAGCGAGGCCAGTTATGACGTCAAGTTTCTGTTTGTCACTGCCTATACCTATCGCCACACCAGCCTGGAAACCTGGCGGAACAATTGCCTTGTCTCAATTCAGTCACAAACTGATGACAATGGGACAAAGCAGTATATAAGCGGCCAGCTTCAAACAAAGGCACAGCCACAACTATTACGCCTTTCCACACATGATGGTAATAACGAAGTCAGTGGTTGCGTGAAATCATTTTCATACTGGAACCCCACAGCAGTGCTGGATGCAAATCGACTCCTAAACTCCCAGACAGGTGAGTATGTCGACATCGAATCTGAATTCGTGGGAAGCGAAGCATACAAGTTTGGTAATAAGTCAATCGACAGCAAGCATTATCGACTCAGCATGGAGGGTTACACCATTGACCTCTGGTATGCAGCAGACAACGACCGCTGGGTTGGACTGGAATCTACCACAAAAAGTGGTGCCGTTATCAAATACCGACTCGAAGAGTCAGGAGAGCAGTTATGAAGACAATCATTCCCTTCATATTATTGATATTATTTAGCCTAACTGCGTGTAGTGATATGCCAAAACAACCTATTAATATCGTTGACAAGGTCGACCTCAAGCGTTTCATGGGGGACTGGTATGTCATCGCCAACATACCGACATTTATCGAGACAGAGGCGCACAATGCCATTGAGTCCTATGAACTTAACGAGGACGGTACCATAGCAACCACTTTCACCTTCTATGATGGTGGATTTGATGGTGAGCTCAAACAGTACAATCCCAAGGGATTCGTCAAGGATACCGAAAGTAATGCCGTATGGGGCATGCAGTTCATATGGCCTATCAAGGCAGACTATCGGATTATATATCTCGACGAGGAATATCGAGTCACGATAATTGGGCGAGAAAAACGTGACTATGTCTGGATCATGGCCCGTACTCCGCAAATCCCTGCGCAAGAATATCAACAATTGCTCAGCTACCTGGAAGAACAGGGCTATGATATCAGCCAGGTTCGGAAAGTCCCGCAAGACTGGTCTAAATAAGGTAATGACACGGAAACGCTTTGAATAGGAAATCAGCAATGAAGATAGCCATAGTAGGGACTGGAATCGCGGGCAATGTCGCTGCCTACCATCTTAACAAGGAGCACGACATTACCGTATTCGAGGCCAATAGTCATGTGGGTGGACATACCCACACGCATGATATTGACTGGAACGGAAAAACCTATGCCATCGATACAGGGTTTATTGTATTCAATTACAGGACCTATCCCAACTTCATTCAGCTCCTGGATGAGCTAGGTGTCGAGATACAGCCCTCTAATATGAGCTTTAGTGCCCGCTGCGATGTAAGCGACTTCGAATATAGCGGCAGTTCACTGAATACATTATTTGCCCAGCGCAGCAATCTTTTCAGACCACGCTTCTATCGCATGATTCGTGAAATCATGCGATTCAATAAAGAAGCCCTCGAACTTTTGAATTCCGTCCATCAGGAAATGACGCTGGGAGAATACCTGAAACGCGGACAATATCATGAAGAATTCGTACGCTACTACATCATTCCCATGGGCTCGGCCATCTGGTCTACCGATCCAGATATGATGTATCGGTTTCCAGCCACATATTTTATACGCTTCTTTTATAACCATGGATTATTAAATATCAGTGATCGTCCAACTTGGTATGTCATTAAGGGTGGATCACGTGAGTATGTAAAAAAACTAACCGCATCCTTCTCTGAACGCATACGACTAAACAGCACTGTCGAATGGATAAAACGTGTCCCGGATGGCGTATTGGTCAAGGCCAAAAATTCCGACGAGGAACACTTTGACAGCGTCTTTATCGCCAGCCACAGCGATCAGGCGCTTGCGATGTTAAGCGATGCCACCGAGCTGGAAAAACGTGTCCTGGGTGCAATACCATATCAGCATAATGATGTCGTTCTGCATACAGATAATACTATGTTGCCAAAACGTCAGCTTGCCTGGTCAGCCTGGAATGCCCACGTATCAAAATCAGATACACAACGTGCAAGTCTTACCTATAACATGAATATTCTGCAGTCCCTCGATGCCCAAGAACAATTTTGCGTTACATTAAATAACAGCGATCGGGTCGACTCAAACAAGGTAATTAAACGACTGTCCTACCAACACCCAGTGTATACACCCGACGGTGTCAGGCAACAATCACGACAACATGAAATTAACGGTAATAGACACACCTATTATTGTGGCGCCTATTGGCGACATGGGTTTCATGAAGACGGTGTGGTAAGCGCGCTCAATGCCCTGGAACACTTTAATACGAGAGAGGGATATGCACAGTTTCCTATACGAAGGGTGGGTTAAGCATCGCAGGTTCACCCCTTCTGAACACGAGTTCAAATACAAACTCTTCATGATGTATCTTGATCTTGATGAGATTCCCGGTGTTTTTGATCGCTATTGGCTATGGTCAGATAGGCGATTTAACCTGGCCTGGCTCAAGCGCAAGGACTATATAGGCCCCGAAAACCTGAGCATCGCAGAAGCGGTCCGGTCCTATCTTCGTGAGCACGGATTTTCCGCCGAGGGCCCCATTCGACTGTTAACACATTTACGATATTTCGGATACGGATTCAACCCCGTAAGCTTCTACTATTGCTTTAACCGAGATGATACACGCATCGAGCACATTATAGCCGAGGTCAGTAATACGCCATGGAAGGAGAAGCATTATTATCTCCTGGATGTGGATAATGAATCACAAGATGTTGGCAAGCTACGGTTCAGTAATGAGAAAAAATTCCACGTTTCACCCTTCTTACCTATGGATATGCAGTGTTCCTGGCAATTAAATCAACCGGATAACAAGCTTCATGTTTACATCGGAAACCATAAAAACGACACGTTGGTTTTCGATGCCATCATGAAAATGGAGCGTAAACCCATATCCCACAAAAATCTCGCATCAGCCCTGATCCGCTTCCCGTTTATGACCTTCAACGTCATGAAGGGGATCTACTGGCAGGCGTTGAAGCTATGGCTAAAAAAGGTTCCTTTTTATTCTCACCCAAAGTATGAGGAGGCGTCGAAGTCGACGGACAAGTTATGAAAACATCCATTATTCCGCAAAATACTGAACGCGGCACGACATTAAAAGGCGGCCTGCTAACCAATCTTTTCAGAAATGGACTGTTCAAAAGACTGAACACTCTCGAGTTCGGTCAAATAACTCTAGTAGAAAATGTAGAGGAATTTCGCTTTGGACGGTGTACTGAGGAATTCCCAACCCCCGTCAAACTAATCGTCCATTCCACCGAGTTCTATAGTGATATTGCCCTGGGTGGCAGTGTGGGTGCCGGCGAAGCCTTTATACATGGTTTTTGGTCCTGCGACGATTTGACACTACTCATACGGATTCTTCTTAAAAACCGCCACGCACTCGATGCGATGGACTCCAGTTTATCTCGAATCAAAACGCCATTACACAAATTAATGCATTGGTATAATCGCAACACTAAAAACGGAAGCCGTAGAAATATCGAATCGCATTACGACTTAGGTAATGAGTTATTCAAAACCTTTCTTGATGAAAGTATGATGTATTCTTCTGCTGTCTACGAAGAAAAGAATTATGATCTCGAAAAGGCAGCTTTTGCCAAAGTAGATCGTATTTGTAAAAAACTTGATCTGAAGCCAGGCGATCATGTTCTAGAGATAGGTACGGGCTGGGGCGGATTCGCTATTCATGCTGCCAAGTATTACGGCTGCCGTGTCACCACGACAACCATCTCCAGAGAGCAATTCGTACATGCCAGGGATCGAGTTAAAGAGGAAGGCCTTACAGACAAGGTTACTCTTCTTCTTGAAGACTATCGTGACTTATCCGGTCAGTATGACAAGCTGGTTTCCATAGAAATGATTGAGGCCATCGGTCATCAATACCTGGACACCTATTTTGATACTTGTAACCGCTTACTCAAGCCCCATGGCATGATGCTGCTACAGGCAATCACCATTGCCGATCAGCGTTATGAAACGGCAAAAAATACCGTTGATTTTATAAAACGCTTCATCTTTCCGGGGGGGTTCCTGCCATCCGTTGCAGCCATGGCCGACTCCATCGCTCGTAAGACAGATATGAGGATCTATCATCTGGAAGATATCGGTGAGCACTATGCCACTACATTGAGACACTGGCGACAGCGCTTCTTTTCACGCATTGATGATGTCAGGCAACTCGGCTATCCCGACAGCTTTGTGCGCATGTGGGATTTTTACCTGAGTTACTGTGAAGGTGGATTCCTGGAGCGAGTGATTGGAACGGCTCAGATCCTCACCATCAAGCCTGAGAACCGTCGCGACCCCGTGACACCTGTCATCTAGCAGGTCTTAGACCTGCTATTGATTATTGGAATAACACTCGTACACCAACGTGGAATCCATTATCGATGAGATCGTTTCCGCCTCCGCTGAGGCCAATATCAAAGGTACGAAATCCTGCATAGGCAAACGCCTGCGGAAGTATCTGGTACTCGGCGCGCACCCCCAGTTCCATCATGCTCTCTGCGGGACTGCTGACCACCACATTGGGGCCGTAATTGAGCTGGGTGGTCAGTGCGAGACGATTGATATTTTTTGGGTAATACCGCAATTCTACGCCCAGGGCCAATCCATAAAGCAGGCCACTACTGGCGGAATCGACACCAAGGAACTTGAAGCCGACGCCAAGTTCCAGTGGATTATCAGATTTTCCGGTCTCGCCAATCACCTGTACTCCGGCACTGATAACGCTATTTCGCTGAAGATTGGTCAGGTATCCCAACTGGATCTGTAACGCATCGGGGCTCTTATTATTTTGAACCCAACCCAGGGTCACGTTGACACTGCTGTCATTAATACTGGCATCAACCGAACCTGCCCATGCCGGTGTTGTGACAAATAGTGCCAGCGCCGCGAATAAATAACGATACATCTGCAACCTCTTTACTCTTAATTCAGGGGTTTATAATTCATGTCGTTCCAGCAACGCGGCAAGGCTTTGTCGGCTGGGATGTCCTTCTCCAACTTGAAACATACCATTTCAGCAGGCATAAACTCACAGTTTTGATGGTCAGAGTGTCATCGCAACGACGGCATATTACGACTTCAATAACTCAATTTAGGCCGCCGTTGTCGATGTAATAAACCGGGCTCTAAAAAGAGCCCATCTCCAGGTCTGCACTAATCGCATCGATACCGGCTTTCGCACAGTTTTCATCGGTAATGCCCGAGGGTGCACCACTGACGCCTATGCCTCCGATCAATGTACCACCCGCTGTAATGGGCAGGCCACCCGCTGCGGCAAGGATACCGGTTGTTTTGCCTATGGAGTTGGGATGTTCGAGTCGCTCGGACAAGGCCTTGGTCGGGGTGTTGAATGATAAGGCCGTATAGGCTTTATCACGACTTATGGGCAAGGTCAGGTCCATTGCCAGTACATCACGCAGGACAACCTGGGCATGGCCGCCACGATCAACAATTGTGACGGCAACCTGTACGCCTTCCTTGCGGCACTGCGCGATGGTGGCCTGTGCGGCCTTCAACGCCATATCCAGAGACAGGCGTTGGATCGGGACCATGACCGGTTGGTCTTCCGCCTGGGCGGCGCCGGACACCGTGAGCAAGGCGACGGTACAAAGAGTAGGTATGATTTTTTTCATTTTTGAATCTCCTCCACTTGCATGGCTTATGTTGACTATAACAAGACCCGCTCAATACCACCACGAGCGGCCTCATCGATGAAGTCCTTTTGCCAGCGATCTCCTTTGATCTGTTTAGCAAGCTCTACCACGATATAGTCGGTCTCTAGCTTGGTATCGCCTTCGTATCGTGACAGGCCCTGCTGGCAGGCCGGACAGGAGGTCAGGAGTTTGACCTCTCCGTTTTTGTTCTTCTTCTGGCCTGTTAGTTCCATTAATCCCTTCTCCAGCTCTTCCTGCTTGCGATACCGCACCTGACTGGCGATATCGGGGCGACTGACGGCAAAGGTTCCTGCCTCACCACAGCAGCGGTCAGACAATTTGACGTCCTTACCCAGCAGTGTGGAGGCGACCCGTATCGGGTTGTGCGTCTTCATCGGTGTGTGACAGGGATCGTGATACATATATTGCACACCGTCCACGCCTTCTAAATTGACGCCTTTTTCCATTAAGTATTCATGGATATCGAGCAGCCGGCAACCCGGGAAGATCTTGTCGAACTGGTATTTCTGCAACTGATCCATGCAGGTTCCGCAGGAAACAATTACCGTCTTGATATCCATGTAGTTGAGCGTATTGGCTACACGGTGGAACAATACCTGGTTGGAGACCGAAATCTCCTGACCCTTGATCTCGTCACCGGATGAGGTCTGTGGGTAGCCGCAACACAGATAGCCGGGCGGCAACACCGTTTCAGTGCCCTGCTCGTAGAGCATACTGAGTGTCGCCAGACCCACCTCGCTGAACAGGCGTTCCGAACCGCAGCCGGGGAAATAGAACACGGCATCCGAATCATCGGAGACCTTTTCCGGGTTGCGTAAAATGGCCACGCTCTTCTCGTCCTCAACGGCGAGCAACTGTCGCATGGTCTTGGCCGGTACACCGGAGGGTAGTGGTTTCTTCACGAACTGCACCACCTGTTCGACCATCGGAGCCTTTCCGGTCGTCCCAACCGGGCGTTTGCGGGTTCTCAAAATGCCGGTCGCCTTGGCGATACGATGCGCCAGACGCTGGGAAGTAAAGCCTACTCGTATCATCATGGTGCGCATTAACTTGATCGCCGAGGGCTTGGTCATATTGAGGAAGGCGATGGAGAGCTTGGCGCCTATGTTGGTACGCTTCTGACCATGGGCACGCAACAGGTTACGCATGCGAATGGAGACATCGCCAAAGTCGATATTCACCGGACAGGGACTCAGGCACTTGTGACACACCGTGCAGTGATCGGCCACGTCGTTCATTTCATCGAAGTGGCGGATGGAAATGCCACGGCGCGTCTGTTCCTCGTACAGGAAGGCCTCGATGATAAGGCCGGTTGCCAGGATCTTGTTGCGTGGCGAGTAAAGAAGATTTGCCCGTGGGATATGTGTATTGCACACCGGCTTGCACTTGCCGCATCGCAGGCAGTCCTTGATCGCGGTATTGAGGTCGCCCATCTCGCTGGCCTCCAGGATCAGTGCCTCCTGTTCCACCAGGCGCAGTGAGGGTGTGTAGGCATTATCAAGTCCCGAACCGGGCATCAACTTGCCTCGGTTGAAGCGCCCCTCGGGGTCCACCTCTTCCTTATACTTGACGAAGGCGTCAACGGTTGCCTGATCCAGGAACTGGAACTTGGTGATCCCGATGCCGTGCTCACCTGAGATAACGCCTCCCAGTTCTTCTGCAATACCCATAACACGCTCCACGACCTGATCCGCCTCACGCAGCATTTCATAGTCATTGGAGTGCACCGGGATATTGGTATGCACGTTACCGTCGCCGGCATGCATGTGGGTGGCAACAAACAGACGAGCCGAACGGTGTTCGGCATGGACAGCATCTAGCTTGTCACGCACTCCGGCCAGCTCGAGGCCCTGGAAGATCTCCTTGAGTGGTTTTTCCACTGAGTCGCGATAGGAGATACGCAGATCCCGTCGCTGCAGGACGCGGAACAGGGTATCACCGGGTTCAAGCTGTTCCAGGCTATGTTCGTCAAGCAGGTCTCGATACTCCTGTGCCGGATCGTCCAGATGACGCATGATCGCCTGCCAACGCTCCTTGATACAGCGCAAATGAGTGATGGAGGCCTCTACCTTGTCCTGGATATAGCGCCGGATCTCATCGCTGTCGCCTTCCTCTGGGACCTGACCCGCCTTCAATTTGTGCAGTTCGGGCATGTCGCCCTTGAGATAGTCGAGGACCGCATCCAGGGTCTTGATCTTGTTGGAAGTGGATAGCTCGATGTTGATGCGCTCGATACTGTCGTTGTATTCGGCCAGTCGATCCAACGGGATCACCACGTCTTCATTGATCTTAAAGGCGTTGGTGTGGGCGGCAATGGCGGCGGTGCGGGCGCGGTCGGCCCAGAAGCGCTGACGAGCCTCCGGGCTGGTGGCGATAAAGCCTTCCGCCTCGCGGGCATTGGCCATGCGCACCACCTGCGAAGCGGCGCGCGCAACCGCATCCTCGTCCTCACCGGCCACGTCGGCCAGCAAGACCATCTTCGGCAGATCGGAACGCGGTGCCTTGGTGGTATAGCCCACGGCGCGCACGTAGCGTTCATCGAGGTGTTCGAGACCGGCCAGTACCACATCGGGATCGGCATCCAGATAGTCCTTGGTCTCGACAATGGCCGGCACGGCCTTGCGCAGGTCAGCACCGAAAAACTCCAGGCAGACCGTACGCATGTGTTTCGGCATGCGATAAACCACAAATCGGGCAGAGGTGATGATCCCATCACACCCCTCTTTTTGAATCCCCGGCAGGCCGTGCAGGAATTTGTTGGTCACATCCTTGCCCAGGCCCTGCTTGCGCAGATGCTTACCAGGGATGGTCATGAGCTCCGGTTCGCCGACAAGGGTTTCGCCATCGGCCTCGTATCGCCTCAGACGAAAACGCACCTCGTCCTGGTCGTGGATCTTGCCGAGGTTGTGACCGATCCGCTCTACCTCCAGCCACTGAGCGTCCGGGGTCACCATACGCCAGGAGACCAGGTTATCGAGGGTGGTACCCCACATGACCGCCTTCTTACCACCGGCATTCATGGCGATGTTGCCACCGATGCAGGAGGCATCCTGCGAGGTCGGATCGACCGCGAATACAAAGCCTGCTGACTTGGCGACGTCCGAGACCCGCCGTGTAACCACGCCAGCACCGGTATGAATGGTGGCCACTTCGGCATCAACGCCTTCGAGCTGACGCATTTCCACCGCACCCAGTTGTTCCAGCTTTTCGGTATTGATCACCACACTGTCGGCATGCAAGGGCACCGCAGCGCCGGTATAACCCGTGCCGCCACCGCGAGGAATAATGGTCAGACCCAGCTCGATACAGGCCTCAACCAGCCCCTGAATTTCCGCTTCGGTGTCCGGCGTCAGGACGAGAAAGGGGTATTCCACGCGCCAGTCGGAGGCATCGGTCACATGAGACACGCGAGCAATACCGCTAAAATCGATATTATCTTTGGCCGTGATCTTGCCGAGGCGCTTGGCCACCTTGTTGCGCTGCTGCAATTGGCACTGCATCCAGTCCTCGAACTCGTTCACTGACTCGCGTGCCTTGGTTGCCAGCTGCAAGGCCAGCTCATTGCCTTCGGCCCTCTCCACCACCTGCGTCAAGCGGTGATGAAGCGCGTGAACCAGCGAGCGCCGACGCTTGGCATTGGAGAGTAAATCGTCCTGTATCAGTGGGTTACGTGATACCACCCACATATCGCCCAGCACTTCATAGAGCATGCGGGCCGAGCGCCCGGTGACGCGTTCCTGGCGCAGGGTTTGTATGATGTCCCAGGCCTCACTGCCCAGGAAGCGGATGACGATCTCGCGATCGGAAAAAGAGGTGTAATTGTAGGGGATCTCGCGTATGCGTGATTGTGACATTGAGGGAATTTGGCCTTCACTGCGTGGTAGAAGTCTATCTATTGTAACAAGTGCGACTGCCCGGATTAAAGCGAATACTTGGCCAATTCCAGCACCAACCAGTAGCGGAAGACCTTACCGATTGCAATGAATATCAAGGACTTGAGCCAGTGGATCCGCAACCAACCCGCGGCCAGACACAGGGGATCACCGATGATTGGCAACCAGGAAAGTAACAATAACGGACTGCCATAGGACTGTATGCGCAGCATGGCCTTTTGGTGTCTTGAGTGCCATTGGCGCAGGGGATATCGCCAGGCAATGATCCGACCAATCACCCAGTTTGTCATCGCACCCAAGGTGTTTCCCATGGTTGCCGTTGCAAGCAAGCTGACATACAGATCCGGCGATTTGGAATAGAGATAAGCGAGCAGGGCTTCAGAACCACCAGGGAATAAGGTGGCGGAGATGAAGGCGCTGGTGAACAGCCCGAGTAAATCGAGATCATTCATGGGCCGTTCCAGAACTGGTTTATGTGTTAATTAGTTGGAGACAAAAAGAAAGGGGCGCTTGCGCGCCCCTCTCTTCCATCGTTACTAAGAAGTGATTCTTAGAACTTGACGGTAACGCCTACACCGATGGCCATGTCGTTAGAAGCGGTAGAACCGTTCTGAATCAGACCAGCCTGAGTGCTTACGTTAGAGCTGTTCTTCTTCTTGTAAGCAACACGGTAGTAAGGGTTGGTGTTATCCGCACCCAGAGTAGCGAAGGTAACGTCCAGCAGACCGCCGCCCATCTTCATACCAACACCGAGGTTGATCTTCTGAGTACCAGCGTCATCGTCCAGACCAACGCGCAGCTTCATGCCACCCATGGGCATACGGATACCGGCCTTCATGTTGGTGTTACCAGAACCACCGTCGGTGTTGTAACCAACGTAGTATTTCAGGTCGCCGCCGCCAGTCAGGGCCAGACCCATGTGACCGGAACCGGTGGGAACGTATTCAACACCCAGCTTGCCGCCGCCCAGCTTCATGCTGTACTTGATAGTATCATCAATGAAGGAGGAAGAACCGAAGGAACCGCCGGCTACCGCACCACCACGCATCTGCAGGAAGGTTGCGATGAAGGGGTCTTTCTCAATGTTCTTGATAACACCGGCCTGACGACCGAAAGACAGCTTGCCGCCGCCTACTTTCAGACCAACGTACTGGTCACGGTGCTCGCCAGCGTCTTCGCGGCCAACACGGGCATCCATGGCCAGACGACCAAAGAAGCCGGAGTCGTCGCTGTAATCAAACTGCAGACGTGCATGACCGTTATCTTCGAAGGAAAGACCAGCGGACTGGTTAACAATTTCCTGCTGTACACGACCGCTCATCTTGGTTTCAGCCTGTGCTGCCAGGGGGGCAACCAGACCAGCTGCAACAGCCATTGCAATGACTTTCTTGTTCATTTTCATCTCCCGTTGTTTTACTTCTGACTCAATTAAGTCGTAAGACGGATAAACTTATACAAGAGGCTTTACACTTATGCAACAGTTTTTTTGAAAAAAAAACGACACCATCACAGTAGTGTTGTGTATGCGCAACACGACGTTTTTTATCAAGTTATTCATTAATTACTTATATGCAATTCACCATCAAGACTGAGTATGGTGCATTTCCTATTTGACACTCTCATGACAGTGATCAATATGCGTAGATAATTTTTAATTACTTCCCTATTTTTTCATTACACAGCTTGCTCAAGTTTGACGCTAATCACCTTCATCTTCATACAGTGCATCGAATCCATATGCTGACTCATATCCCACAGTTCAGCACGACACTGCATGGACCATGCAAATATTACGTTAAGTGTTTAAGTCTAAAAGGATGACCATCGCGACCTGTAACGGCGATGTCTCAAACTGCCTGCAACATCGATCTTGGTGACACAGATCACACTTTTGCACTGAAGATGTGAGTCCGATGTAATAGCTGATCAATCCACAATCACTATTAGAGCAAAAAGGTGAGATAAGTAGCAGAACAGGCCATGGGTTCATTACACCTTTGCAGTGTTCTTGAATAAGCGCTTATAGACGCCGGCATATCTTCCCTCAGTTACGAAATGACATCATTTATATATGCAGAGTGAAAACCTTGGCATCGCATGAAGATGAGGGCACATCAGCTACCCGGGGCGGTCGTTATCTGATCAGAGAAGACAGAACCTGGTCAGCTGACTTCATCTATCGCGCAACGTGTTCGCACGTATAAAGACCATGCCTGGTTTTCAAGCTTACGGGGCCGCCTTACGGCGATTCAATTTCGTTCCGTGCAAAACCATCTGACGCGCAAACAAAAAAAGCCCGCTGAAGGCGGGCCTTTGTTTTACAGCGAGGGAACTAGGACCTCGGTACACCCTTGTGGGGTGTTACTCGCGCTTACACGCTCGCCCTTATGAAAAACATCCCTGGTTTTCACCCTTCGGGCCCGCCTTCGACGGTTCAATTTCGTTCCTGACGAAATTGTCGGGCCGTCGCCTAAGAGGCGACGTTCTCCCTCACTTCGTTCGGTCGTCGAACCTAGGGATCAAGATTCTCGTCCAAAATTCTCCAGCCAATAAAAACCCCGCCATATAGGCGGGGTTCTTTTATTGGCTGGGGAACTAGGATTACTCGCGCTGACGCGCTCGCCCTTATGAAAACCATCCCTGGTTTTCACCCTTCGGGCCCGCCTTCGGCGGTTCAATTTCGTTCCCTACGAAATTGTCGGGGCCGCCGTCGCTCTCGCTCCGACGTTCCGCCTCCTTCGTCGGCGGTCGACCCTTTCGTGCTTACGAAAGGGGTTGTACTCATATGAAATATCAAATCGGCTGTACAACAAACTAACTAGGTTCTCACCCCTCGATTCACTAGCCATAAAACAAAGGCCCGCTTGGCGCGGGCCTTGGTTTTATGGCTGGGGAACTAGGATTCGAACCTAGATTGACGGAGTCAGAGTCCGCTGTCCTGCCGTTAGACGATTCCCCAGTGGAATCAAAACAGCCGGTGGAGAAACCACCGGCCGCTTTTTCCAAAAGGGTCTTAACGCTTGGAGTATTGCGGACGCTTACGGGCCTTGTGCAGACCGATCTTCTTACGTTCGACCTCACGGGCATCACGCGTGACGTAACCGGCCTTGCGCAGGGCGGGACGCAGAGTCTCGTCGTACTCCATCAGGGCACGGGTGATACCATGGCGAATGGCACCGGCCTGACCGTTATTGCCGCCGCCAGCGACGGTGACATTGACGTCGAATTTTTCCAGCACTTCGGCGGTTTCCAGGGGCTGGCGCACCACCATGCGTGAGGTTTCGCGACCGAAATAATCTTCCAGGGTGCGATTGTTCACGGTGATGTTACCACTGCCGTTCTTAATAAAGACTCGGGCGGTGGATGACTTGCGACGACCGGTACCGTAATAAAATTGTTCTGCCATAAGGTTTTATCCGTTTAGATTTCCAGCACCTTGGGCTGCTGTGCGGCATGTGCATGCTCGGGGCCGGCAAAGACCTTGAGCTTCTTGAACATGGCGCGACCCAGGGGATTCTTGGGAAGCATGCCCTTCACCGCGGTTTCGATAACGCGCTCGGGGGCCTTGCCGATCTGCTTTTCAAAGCTGATGGACTTGATACCGCCCGGAAAACCGGTGTGATGGTAGTACATCTTGTCCTGGGCCTTGGTGCCCGTGACGTGGATCTTCTCAGCGTTGATCACAACGATATAGTCGCCGGTATCAACGTGAGGGGTGTATTCCGCTTTGTGCTTGCCGCGCAGACGACGAGCGATTTCAGTTGACAGACGGCCCAGGGTCTTGCCCTCCGCGTCGACGACAAACCAGTCTCGCTTTACCGTCTCGGGTTTTGCGCTAAAAGTTTTCATTACAGTCCTGCTCCAACAGTTGGACTACCCGAAAAAGACGGAGAATCTTATAGGAGAAGCCGTGCCGATGCAAGGCTCCACGGGTAAAAATAACAGAAAATGCGATTAGTATCTTTGCGGCAAGATTGCCCCGGTTCCTCTGCCATCCCGCCCGGTTCGTCTCATAGAATCCCTCGGGCTTCATTATGAGTACCAGCCCCATCGTGCCGAAGGGTCAAGGCAAAAAAAAAAGCGCGGCAGGGGGCCGCGCTTAAAAACCACCAAAGGAGGATGGAGGAGTTTGAAGGCGCGCAAGGGGCGCGCGGCCTTCAATGATTAGAATTTTCTAATATTACAGAATGATTGTCAACCCTGCCCTGTATATGCACAGGAAGGGATATATTGCCCTAATCTCATGATTTATTGAGGGTTTTGTGGGGGCTCGATGTGATGCGTTTCGACTCGGCACCAACGGTGACGTCACCGAGAGCGCTGCGACAAGCTCTGACCCCAGTGCTCAACGATGGTCTCACGCAGTCGGATGAGCTGGCCGTGAAAGAAGTGATCGGCCTCATCCAGGCGATGAAATTCAGGGGGCGATGACAAGCTCGCCAGCCACTGCTCGACGGCAGCCGGGTCGATCACCTCGTCCTGCCCACCCTGGATCACCATGGCAGGGACCTCGATGGGCGGGAGGACGCTAAAATCGTACAGGCTGACCGGTGGCGCCACCAGCAGGAGCCGCTCGGGCACGACATCCCCGCAGGCGCGCAAGGCAACATAGGCCCCGAACGAAAACCCCGCCAGCCACAGTGGGCTGCCGGGGTGGCGTTCACGCACCTGCTCTGCAATGCGTATCAGGTCGTCCGACTCCCCTCGACCTTCGTCGTATTGTCCCTCGCTGTCCCCCACACCGCGGAAGTTAAACCGCAGGGTAGCGACACCAAGTTCCTTGAAGGCCGCCGCCACCATGTGCACCACCTTGTTGCCCATGCTGCCCCCATATAAAGGATGGGGATGACACACCACCGAGATCCGATCCCCGGCCGAAAAGCCTTTGGGATAGCTCAACTGCGCCTCCACCTGTCCGGCGGCTCCCGTTAGCATCAATTGGCCATCGGCGTAGGGCTCAGAGTCCCGCCCCGTGGCGGAATCGTGGGGATCATGGGTCATTGGGTAGACCTTTGAGGATTAGCTGGCTCAGATTTGCAGGCGTTTGACGATACGACCGTTTTGCAGGTGTTCGGAGATGATCTCATCGACATCGTCACGGTCGACGTAGGTGTACCAGACCCCCTCGGGATAGACCACCATCACCGGACCTTCGCTACAGCGGTCCAGGCATCCCGACGTATTGATGCGCACCCGGCCCTTGCCGTTGAGGCCAAGGTCCTTAATGCGCTGCTTGGCATAGGCGCGTATCTCGGAGGCATTGTAATTCTCACAGGCCTGCTCGCCGTTCTCGCGGAGGTTGGTACAAAAGAAGACGTGTTGTTGGAAGTAGGGTTCATTCATGGCTGTAGAATCGTATGCTGCGGATTCTGCACAGATTAACCGAATGCCCCGGAGA
This sequence comes from Gammaproteobacteria bacterium, assembly GCA_014762495.1. Taxonomy (GTDB): domain Bacteria; phylum Pseudomonadota; class Gammaproteobacteria; order Thiohalospirales; family Thiohalospiraceae; genus JABURT01. Next base: position 32,673 of record JABURT010000199.1, read on the forward strand.
ATGACAGGTTGCAGTCTTCGCCACAGCGGGGTGCAATTGTTAAGATGCCTTTTTTTGCCCGCGAGGATGCGCCCTTGAGTTCCATGCCGGAATTTCCCATTGATCTGGCCGACCGTTGCGTCATGTGCGGACTGTGCATTCCCCATTGCCCCACCTATGCCCTGACACGCAATGAAAACGAGTCACCGCGCGGACGCATCGCCCTGATGCAGGGACTGGCCCGGGGCCAGCTTGAACCCGATGCCAGTAGCTTTGCACACCTGGATCACTGCCTGGAGTGCCGTGCCTGCGAGTCGGTCTGTCCCTCGCGCGTTCCCTACGGACGCTTGCTCGATGACATGCGCGCCCAACTCCGGCAGAACGGGCGTCGCACGCGCCGTAGCGTGCGCTGGCTGCTCACACTGCTGGGCGGCACACCCGCCAGACTCAGGCGCTGGTCCAATTACCTCTATCTGTATCAACGCCTGGGCCTGCAACGCCTGACGGCAACCCTCGGTTACCTAGGTTCGCGCCGTCTCCGACGTCTCAACCGATTGTTGCCCGTGATGAGTCGTCCCGAGGCACCGATCACGCTCCACCCCGCCAACGTGCGTGTCGAGACCCTGGGCAAGGTTCAACTGTTTACCGGTTGCGCCAGCCGACTGCTCGACCGCCAGACCCGTGAGGCGGCCGTCTACCTTCTCACTCGCCTGGGGTACGTGGTGAATATCCCCCAACAACAGGTCTGTTGCGGGGCCCTGCACCGTCATGAAGGAGAGTCGGCGCTGGCGGCTCAGCTGGCCGAGCACAACCTGCAGGCATTCGATAAACGAGAGGGCCCGATCCTGTCACTGGCCAGTGGCTGTTCCAGCCATTTGAGTGAGTACCCACTGACCACGACTGACTGGCGTGCGGAAGGGTTCAGCGAGCGGGCCGAAGACATCACCGGCTTTCTCGCTCGCGCCCGCTGGCCCGAACGGCTGCAGTTCGCGCCGCTGGAGGGAAAAGTGGCCGTGCACGAACCCTGCCTGCAGCGTAATGTCCTCAAGCAATCCTTCCACACCTACGCCCTGCTGCAAAAGATACCGCGGCTCGAGGTGGTCCCGCTAACGGGCAATGAACTTTGTTGTGGCGCGGCAGGATCGCAAATGATCAGCCAACCGGAACAGGCCGACGCCCTGCTTACGCCCAAACTGGCGGCGGCCCGGGACATGGACGTGACATACCTGGTCAGCACCAACATCGGTTGTGCCCTGCACCTGGCCGCAGGACTACGCGAACAGGGGCAGGAAATCGAAGTGCTCCACCCCTTGACCCTGCTTGCACGTCAACTTAGAACTCAATAAGATTTTCCAAACGATATTCCGCACAGGCAAAATCCATGACTTCACGCAAACTGACCCCGCTGGACCAGACCCTCGTTAACCTCGATGCGGGCCTGCGAACCCTGTTTGGTCGGCCACCGGTGACCGAGCGACCCGACCCGGCCGCGGAGCTAACCGAAACCGAACTCAGCCCCGAGGAGCGTGCGCTGGCAGGGCGGCTGATGCGAATCAACCATGCAGGCGAAGTCTCGGCACAGGGCCTCTACCAGGGCCAGGCCCTGACCGCCCGCCTGCCCGAGGTACGGCAGAAGATGGAGCGCGCGGCGATGGAGGAAAACGACCACCTGGCCTGGTGTGAGCAACGCATCCTGGAACTGGGAAGCCACAAGAGTCTGCTTAATCCCCTCTGGTACCTGGGCTCGCTGGCCATCGGTGCCGCAGCCGGCGCCGCAGGGGACAAGTGGAGTCTGGGGTTTGTCGCCGAAACCGAGCACCAGGTGGTCCGACACCTGAATGAACACATCACCCAAATCCCCGGCAAGGACAGAAAGACCCACGCCATCCTAGCGCAAATGCGAGAGGATGAGTCTCACCATGCCACTGTCGCGCTTCAGCACGGCGGAGCCCGCTTGCCCTGGCCGGTGCGCAAGCTGGTCATGCCGCTGATGTCGAAGGTCATGACCAAAACCGCCTACTGGCTCTAATCCATCACCAGCAACAAAAAGCCCCGCGATGCGGGGCTTGGTCACACCAATATTGGATCCGTCTAGACCAGATTCTTGTTGATGTTGCGGGCATAAAAGATTTCCTGCATCTCATGGCGAACCTGTTTGCGAATACGCTTGGCGTCCTTTGCGTTGAGATCTGATTCTGAAATCCCGAACAGGTAATTATTCAGCTCGAAGTTCTTCAACCACATCTTGGTGTGGAAGATATTCTCCTGATAGACATTGACGTCCATCATGGAATACAGGTTTTGCACATCCTTGCCAATGTAGTTCTGGATTGAATTGATCTTGTGATCAATGAAATGCTTTTTGCCCTTAACATCACGCGTAAAGCCCCGTACCCGGTAATCCATGATCACGATATCCGATTCAAAACTGTGGATCAGGTAGTTCAGCGCCTTGAGCGGTGAAATACGGCCACAGGTCGAGACATCAATGTCCGCGCGAAAGGTACTAATGCCGTTATCGGGATGGCTCTCCGGATATGTATGCACCGTAATATGGCTCTTATCCAGGTGGGCCACCACCGAATCGGGTAATGGGCCCGGGGACTCGGTGTTGGAAAGCTCTTCAGCAATGATCGGTTCTTCCGATATCAACATGGTCACCGACGCACCCTGCGGATCGTAGTCCTGATGTGCAATATTGAGAATATTGGCACCGATGATCTCGGTGACATCGGTCAGGATCTGAGTCAAACGCTCGGCATTGTATTCTTCATCGATATACTCGATGTAGGTCTTTTGCTGCGATTCGTTCTGCGTGTAGCAGATGTCATAGATATTGAAACTCAAGGTCTTGGTCAGGTTATTGAAGCCATGTAGCCTGAGTTTACGATTCAATTTTTCAGCCAAGGCTAGCCTCTCTGTGTAGCAAATATAAACGCCCCAAGCGGGGCGTGAGATAAAAACGGTGCTCACACATGCCGTTCACCCCTTAGGGGAAAGTCCGGATGTGCCGACCAAGGGTGGATGATAGATGATTTGCACCACGTTGCCATCTGGATCTTCGCAATAAAAACTGCGTGCACCGTCGCGATGGGTCTTGGGTTTTGTACGCATGCTTACGCCCTGGTCGACCAGGAAGGCGTGCCAGGTATCCACATCGGCCTCGTGTTCGATGATAAACCCGATGTGATCGAGACGCTGCGCATCGCTGTAATTCGCATCGCCTCGATGCAACGCGAGGTTATCATTGCCCGAACTCAGATAGACGTTGTCGGGGTCCGGCCGCCATTCCACGGCCATTCCCATCAATTCCACATAGAAATGCTCCATGGCATCGAGGTCGGAACAATAGAGGGCGACATGACGCAGGCCGGCGGTGGCCGGTGGACGTTTTTCACTCATTGGATAATTACTCTTGGATGATCTCGTAATCGTGACTGATTTCCACCCCACCGCTGGCAAGCATGATGGAGGCCGAACAATACTTCTCGGCGGACAGCTCCACCGCCCGAGCCACGCGCTTTTCATCCAGCCCCTTGCCTGTGACGACAAAATGCACATGGATTTTGGTAAAGACCTTGGGGTCTGACTCGGCGCGTTCGGCGTCGAGCTGGGCGACGCAATCGGTGACCTGCTGACGAGCCTTTTTCAGGATATGGATGACGTCAAACGAGGTACAGCCCCCCATACCCAGCAACAGCATTTCCATGGGACGGACACCGAGATTACGCCCACCCAAATCCGGCGGACCGTCCATAATCACGGCATGTCCACTGCCAGATTCGGCAATAAAGGTGGCCTCTTCCACCCACTTCACGCGTGCTTTCATGTTGAACTACTTCCCATTTTCTATGTGAAAAACAGAGTATCATGCACCCCATCGCTTGCCCAACACCGCATCTCACTGGTATAAACAGCTATAACATTATGTATTTTCACCAAAACTGGAATTATTGAGACAGGTCATGGAGCCTATAAAACAGACCGATCCCGTCATAGAGCAGTTTCTGGAACACTGTCATCGGCGTCGATATCCGGCCAAGAGCGTCATTATATACGCCGGTGACAAGTCCGATGTGCTCTATTACATCATCAAGGGCTCGGTCTCCGTCCTTATCGAGGATAACGACGGCCGCGAGATCGTGCTCGCCTACCTCAATGCCGGTGACTTCTTCGGTGAAATGGGCCTGTTCGAAGAAAACTCCAACCGCAGTGCCTGGGTCCGTGCCCGCGAAGAATGCGAAGTGGCTGAGATCAGCTACACCAAGTTCCGGACCCTGGTGACCGAACAGACCGAGATCCTGTTCCACCTGGCCTCGCAAATGGCCCATCGCCTGCGCGACACCTCACGTAAGGTCGGCGACCTTGCCTTCCTCGACGTCACCGGCCGCGTCGCCCGCACCCTGCTGGACCTGACCAAGCAGCCCGACGCCATGACCCACCCCGATGGCATGCAGATCCGCATCACCCGCCAGGAGTTGGGGCGTATCGTAGGCTGTTCCCGTGAAATGGTGGGCCGCGTGCTCAAGGATCTGGCCGAGCGCGGCCTGATTCACGTTAAGGGCAAGACCATCGTGGTGTACGGGGCCCGCTAAGCCTCACTTTGAAGCCTGTTCGAAGAACAACTCGGCCAGTTTCTCACCCGGCTCGTCGGCCCGCATAAAGGCCTCTCCCACCAGGAAGCAGTTCACCCCGTTATCGCGCATCAATTTGATGTCATCACGGCTATGTATGGCACTTTCGGTCACCACCAGACGATCCGCCGGAATGGTGGGAAGCAGGTCGAGCGTGGTCTGCAGGCTGACCTCGAAGGTACGCAGATTACGGTTATTGATGCCGATGAGTCGCACGGGGCAACGCAGGGCACGTTCCAGTTCCTCACCATCGTGCACCTCCATCAGGACATCCATGCCCAATTCATGGGCCAGCTCAGTCAATGCCAACAGGGTTTCGTCATCGAGCGCCGCGACGATGAGCAGGATGCAATCGGCCCCGATGGCCCGGGCCTCGTAGACCTGGTAGGGATCGATAATGAAGTCCTTGCGAATCACCGGCAGACTGGTGGCCCCGCGGGCATCTTTCAGGTATTGCAATGAGCCCTGGAAGTAATCTTCATCGGTGAGAACAGAAAGGCAGCATGCCCCTCCTTCTTGATAGGAGTAGGCGATGCTGGTGGGATTGAAATCCTCTCGTATTACTCCTTTGCTGGGCGAGGCCTTCTTGATCTCGGCGATGATCGCCGGCTTGCCCTGCGCCACGGCCTCTTCCATGGCGCGAACGAACCCTCGCGGCGCTGAGGCGGCCTTGGCTTGCTGTTTAAGCTTGTCGAGGCTGGACTCGGCACTGCGTTCGGCGATCTCCTCACGCTTGCGCGCAAGGATCTTCTTCAGGATATCTGGGGTATCGCTCATTTTCGTGTCTCGGTCTGGCAGGGGACGGAAATAGCTTAACTGGGATCTCTACTGCACTTACTGAAAACTCTGAGTCAGGCTGATAAGGCCGTCGAGCTTGGCCAGGGCCGCACCGGAGGCGATGGCCTCGTCGGCCTTAGCCACGCCCTCTTCCATGCTCGACGCCAGACCGGAGGCATAGATGGCGGCACCGGCATTGAGCACGACGATGTCACGTGCCGGACCGGGGACATTCTCCAACACCGATCGAACCATCTTGAGAGAAGACTCGGCGGAATCCACCGCCAGCTCGGACACCTCGGCCCGCTGCATCCCGAACTGCTCGGGTTCCACGGTATAGCGATTGAGCTTGCCGTCCCTGTACTCGGCCACGTGGGTTTCGGTGCCGATGCTGATCTCATCCATGCCGTCGGCGGCATGGACCACCATCACGTGTCGGCTGCCTAGCTTGCCCAGGACCTCGGCCAGGGGCTCGAGCCATTGGTCACTGTACACCCCGAGGACCTGATTGGGGGCCCCGGCGGGATTGGTGAGCGGTCCCAGCACGTTGAAAATGGTGCGCACCCCCATCTCCTTACGCGGGCCAATGGCGTGCTTCATGGCGCTATGGTGGGCCGGCGCGAACATAAAGCCCACGCCCACCTTGTCGATGCACTGGGCCACCTGTTCCGGGCTCAGGTTGAGATTGACCCCGGCGGCCTCCAGTACATCGGCGCTGCCGGACTTGCTGGAAATGGAGCGGTTGCCGTGTTTGGCCACCTGGCCACCGGCGGCGGCGACCACGAAGGCGGTGGTGGTGGAGATGTTGAAGGTGCTGGCGCCATCACCGCCGGTGCCACAGGTATCCACCAGGTGCTCGCCCTCCACCTCGACCCGGTTCGCGAGCTCGCGCATGACGGCGGCTGCGGCGGCGATCTCGTCGACGGTCTCGCCCTTCATGCGCAGGCCAATGAGAAAACCGCCGATCTGGGCCTGGGTCGCCTCGCCGGTCATGATGAGACGCATCACTTCAGTCATCTCATCCATGGTCAGGTCCTGTCTCTCGGTGACGGCCTTAATTGCCCCTTGCATGTCCATGTTTGTCACTCCTTACTCATCGCCTGTTTGCTGCGGCCCCTGCCGTCTAGTGTGTTCACCCGCCTGTGCGAGATGTCGATTGCCGAGAATCCAAGATTGTCCCGTCTGCCCTGCACAGGGTCAAGTTGCCTCCACTCGAACACTGCCCCAATACAGCACCAGGGCAAGCAATACGAAACCGAGCATGCCGGCGGACAGCTTGCTTACCGAGTGATAGAGCAGCGGGGTCACAAACCCGGCCACCAAGGCATTGCCGCCCATTTGCAGGAATCCGGTCATGGATGAGGCCAGGCCGCGATTGTTGGGAAAACAGTCCAGCGCCATGATGGTAAACACGGGCATCAACAGGGCCATGCCGATGGCATAGAGGGTTACCGGCAGCATGGTGGTTAATAACTCGGGCTCCAGCATGCGCGTCAGGGTCAGGTTAATCAGCGCCGCCAACAGCATCAGGCCAAATCCGATCCCGATCTGCTGGCGCGGGTTCCAGATCCCGGCCAGTTGAATGGAGAGACGCGATCCGATCATGATACCCACCACCAGCATGGCGAACAGATAGCCAAAGTCATTGGGACCCAGGCCGAGATGCTCATAGACCATGGTCGGTGCGGAGGTGATGTAGAGAAAGAAACCGCCGAAAAACATCGACGATGAGAGACTGATCAACATAAAGCGGGCATGGCTACTCACCCTGAAGTAGGTCTTGATGAGATAGACCGGATGCATGGAGCTGCGCGACTCACGCGGCAATGACTCGCGCAGGCGCAGGGCGACCAGGGCCAACAGCAAGATCGACAGCGCGGTCAG
>JABURT010000015.1 GCA_014762495.1 Gammaproteobacteria bacterium
ACACCCGATCCGGTGTATGGGGCGGCGCTCTCGGCGACCTGGACTTGGCTCGGCGAGCTCGCCGAGGTCGACGCGCTGGACTTCGGCATCGACGCTCTCCAGCCCCATCTTGACGCGCTGGGCGCGAGGATCGATGAACTTCGGGCGCCGAATCGAGAGGCCCCGGTCGTCTCACGGACCTACCTCGACCAGTGGGTGCAGACGAGCGCGAGGCCCCACGCGGATCCCGATGTCTCGCTGTTCTTGCACGGGATCCCCGACGATCAGCGAAGCACTCTGCCGGACGTGCAGATCGTGTGGCGCGCGGACCTCGACGACTCCGAGCTGAGGAGCGCGGCGAGGACGGATGAACGGGAGGGCAAGCGCACGCTCGCGCGACTGTTGGACCGAACTCGGCGAGTCCCACCGGGCGCGCTCGAGGCGCTGTCTCTACCCGTGTGGCACTTCCAGCGGTGGTCTTCGTCGACCCGGCCATCTAGCGACGACGACATCGCGGACGTGGAAGGCGTGGGCGCTCCGTCCGAGCGAGACAAGCACGGAAACTCGGAGTGGGTGTTGGTCTGGCGAGGGCGCCGCGACTCGAAGGTCGTACGCGCGTCGGACGTGAGGCCTGGAGACATGGTGCTTGTCCCGGCTGCCCGCGGCGGGCTGGGTGCACACAAGAGCTTCGATCCCGACCCGGAGGCGAGCTCGAAACCTGTCGTAGACTTGGGCGACGCCGTCCAGCTACTTCAGCGGGGACGACCGATGCTTCGACTCGACCCGCGGGTTGTCTACCCCATGTGCGACATCGATATGGGCTCGTGGTTGGAAGAACTGGATGACCCCGAAGCGGATCAGACTCGGATACTCCTCGATGCCCTCGATGCGGTGCTTCGGGCGGAGAGAGAAAGAGAGCCCGCATGGTCCCAGGCCGTCAGAGAGGCCCTGCGCCGTTGCCGTGGGCAGATCCGGCCGCTACGGCTAGAGGGCGCCAACGGCGTGAGCTGGGCCGCCTTGGGGCCCGCCATGAGCGCCGGTGAGCTGCGGGAGGTCCTACGCCATGACGACCAGGAGGAGCGTCCGCCGCCCGCCGACGTGAGCACCGAAGGCGAGGATGGCACCTTCATCGGCAAGGCCTCGACGCTCGCGTCGCATCTGGCGAGTGTCGGAGAAGTCGCCGAGAGCTTCGCGC
>JABURT010000179.1 GCA_014762495.1 Gammaproteobacteria bacterium
GGCCATGGTGGCGGTCGCGGAGGCCAGTTGCAGCGGGGTGGATAGGGTATAACCCTGACCGATGCCTGTCAGAATGGTCTCGCCAGGAAACCAGCGGATATTATGGACCTTTTTCTTCCACTCACGAGTGGGCATGAGTCCGGGCATTTCACCTTGCATGTCGATACCGGTGCGTTCGCCGAAACCGAATCGCTTCATGAAGCTGGAGAGGTCGTCGATGCCCATGTTGAAGGCCAGGTCATAATAATAGACGTCGCAGGACTCGACGATGGCCTTGTTGAGATCGGTGAGGCCATGACCCTCCCGTTTCCAGTCACGATAGCGGCGGCGATCCTCGCCCTCGGAGATATACCAGCCGGCGCAAAATACGGACTTGTGGGTATCGGCATGGTCCGTTTCCAGCCCTGCCATGCCGATGAAGGGCTTGACGGTGGAACCGGGCGGATACTGTCCCTGGGTGGCACGGTTGAACAGGGGACGGTTTCTGGAGCTGGACAGGCCCTCATAGGTCTCGGTGTCGATGCCATTGATAAACAGGTTGGGGTCATAGGTCGGCATGCTCACCAGTGCCAGTACGCTGCCATCGCGAGGGTCCATGGCCACCAGCGCGCCGTTCTCCTCGCCGAAGGCCTCCTCGGCCACCCTTTGCAGTGAGCTGTCGATGTTGAGATAAAGATTGTTGCCGGTGGTAGGGGAGGTGCGCTCCAGCACGCGCAGGGTGCGACCCACGGCATTGGCCTCGATCTGCTCATAGCCCACGGTGCCGTGCAGGCTGTCCTCATAGGTCCTTTCCACGCCCACCTTGCCGACATGGGTACTGCCGCGATAGTTGGTGGTATCCAGGGTTTGCAGGTCTGACTCGCTGATGCGACCGACGTAGCCCAGCGCATGCACGGCGAGGGGGCCCATGGGATAGGAACGGCTCAGGTGCGAGGCGATATCGACACCGCGGAAGCGATAGCGGTTGATTGCCAGCTTGGCGACTTCCTCTTCGCTCAGGCGAAAGCGCAAGGGAATGTTGTTGAAGCCACGGTGCTTTTTCAGATCCTTTTTGAAGCGTGCGATATCGGATTCGGTGATGGTGATGATCTGCGAGAGTTCCTCGATGGTCTTGTCGATATCGTCTACACGTTCGGGGATCAACTCAAGACTGAAGGTGGGCAGGTTCTCCGCCAGTACCACGCCATTGCGGTCATAGATGAGACCTCGAATAGGCGGGATGGAGACCAGATTGACCCGGTTGTTCTGCGACAGGGTGGCATAGTGTTCATGGCTCAGGATCTGCAGATAGATCAGGCGAGAGACCAGGGCCAGCATAAGCAGGGCGATGAGAAAGAGGGCCACCACGGCACGGTTGGTGAAGATATGCGATTCGCGAAAATGGTCGCGTATGGTGATCTTTTCGGCCATGGGATCCTGTCAGTTCACCTTGTATTGGCGACGCACACCGCGCAGGACGACGAACACCACCGGCCAGAACAGCATGCTGGTCAGTGACTGCATCCAGTAGAGCCAGCTCTCCGGGGGATGACCGATGATGCCGCGCACCCAGACCACCAGGATCTGATAGAGCGCGATGAGCATGAGCACACTCAAGGCCTGCTGTCCCAGGGGATAGACGCGAATGCGCTGGTGCAATTGCAGGGTGAGGAAGGCGAGCAGGGCCAGCGCGAGGGCGTTTTGTCCAAGCAGCGCCCCGGTGGCGACATCCAGGAACAGTCCCACCAGCCAGCCCAGGGCGACACCGATGCGATTGGGCAGGGCCATGGACCAGTAGATCAGGACCATCGGTACCCAGGCCGGGCGAAAGGGCTCGATGAGCTCGGGCAGGGGCATAATCGTGAGCACCAGCGCCAGGATAAAGCTGAGGGCAATGATGATACTGCCCTGGGGTTTGGCGTTTTCACCCAACTTCATTCGGGGGCCCCTTCGTCGCCAACTTGCTGGCGTCTGAGGTCGGCCGACTCGACCAGCAGGACCTCACGGCTGCGATCCATGCGGGCCGCCGGGCGGGCGCTGACACGGGCATAGGGCTCATTGAGATCGATCTCGATACTGGTGATGCGGGCCACGGGGTAGCCGGTGGGAAAGCGTCCGCCCAGGCCCGAGGTTTCGAGCAGGTCACCCACCATGATATCGGCATTGTTGGGGATATAGGGGATGTTCAACTCTTCGGTGGACCCCGTGCCCACCGCCAGGGTGCGCAGCCCGTTACGGTTGACCTGTACCGGGACCGCATGGCTGGGATCGGTGATCAGCATGACCTGGCTATTAAACGGACTGACATGGACGACCTGGCCCATGACGCCATCGGCATCCAGGACTGGCTGGCCGACATAGACCTCGTCGCTAATCCCCTTATTGATGACAATCTGGCGCGAGAAGGGGTCAAGGTCCACCGACATTAGCTCGGCGATCATCATTTCATCGCTCAGGCGGCGCGCGGCCTGTGAGAGTTGGCGCAGGCGCCGGTTCTCACTCTCCAGCGAGATCAGCTTTTGCAGCTGAGCCTTGAGCAACAGCTCCTGGGTGCGCAGACGTTCCAGCTCATTTTCCAGTTCCGATCGAGGAATGAGGCTATCGCTGGCCCATTGAATAGGTGTGCGCGGAATATCGACAATCAGTTGCAGGGGGTAGACGACCAGGGACAAGGCCGCACGCACCTTCTCCAGATGGTTTTCTCGGTGATCCACGGTCATGAGCACAATCGATAGGATCACGAAGAACACCATACGGGTGGTGATCGAAGGGTTTTGATCGAATAGCGCTTTTATCTTCGAAGCTCCGTTGCTTGAATGTCGCGTTGCCGCAGTATTCTACACATGAAAAAGCCGCCGCGGCAGGACCGCGACGGCTTATTTGGTGAATTACTCCAGCGAGAACAATTCGCCTTCGTATTCGTCGATCATCTCCAGCGCCTTACCGCCGCCGCGGGCGACGCAGGTCAGGGGGTCGTCGGCGACGATGACCGGCAGGCCGGTCTCTTCCATGAGCAACCTGTCCAGGTCGCGCAACAGGGCGCCGCCGCCGGTGAGCACCAGGCCACGTTCGGCGATGTCGGCGCCGAGCTCGGGCGGGGTCTGTTCGAGCGCAGTCTTGACCGCCTCGACGATGCCGGAGAGGGGTTCCTGCAGGGCCTCGAGGATCTCGTTGCTGTTGAGCTTGATGGAGCGCGGCACGCCCTCGGCCAGGTTACGGCCGCGTACCTCGATCTCCTGCACGTCGCTGGAGGGATAGGCGGTGCCGATCTCCTGCTTGATGCGCTCGGCGGTGGCCTCGCCGATGAGGCTGCCGTATTTACGACGTACGTAGTTGATGATGGACTCGTCGAAGCGGTCGCCGCCGATGCGCACGGAGGCGGAGTAGACGATACCGTTCAGTGACAGCACCGCGATCTCGGTGGTGCCACCGCCGATGTCCAGGACCATGGAACCGCTGGCGTCGGAGATGGGCATGCCGGCACCGATGGCCGCGGCCATGGGTTCCTCGATGAGGTAGACCTCGCGCGCGCCGGCGCCGCCGGCCGATTCCTTGATGGCGCGGCGCTCCACCTGGGTCGCGCCACAGGGTACGCAGATCAGAACGCGGGGGCTGGGTTTGAGGAATCGGGCCTCGTGCACCTTACGGATGAAGTGCTGAAGCATTTTCTCAGTGACGGTGAAGTCGGCGATGACGCCGTCCTTCATGGGGCGGATAGCGACGATGTTGCCGGGGGTACGACCCAGCATGCGCTTGGCCTCAAGGCCGACCGCGGCGATGGCCTTGGGACCACCGGGACCTTTGTCCTGGCGAATGGCGACAACCGAGGGCTCGTTGAGGACGATACCCTTGCCGCGTACATAAATGAGAGTGTTGGCTGTGCCCAAATCGATAGACACATCATTGGAAAACATTCCGCGGAGACGACCGAACATAGGATTTTTAACTCTTTTATCGTGATTAATGGAAAACTGTGGCGAAATCTTTTGATTTATAATGTCGAGCCCCTAACTTTACTCAATGGCAGGGGCTTTGGGCAAGCAGCTATCTATGATAAGTTTGCCCCCTGTCACGAAAATCACATTATTCTGGAGCCGGACTATGTCGCTAGACAAAGCCGATGTGGAAAAAATTGCACATTTGGCCCGTATCGCCATCGACGAGGAGAGGGTCCCCGACTATGCCAGTAACCTCTCCGGCATCCTCGGCCTGGTGGAGCAGATGAACGCCGTCGATACCGATGCCGTGGCGCCCATGGCCCATCCCCTGGACATGGCTCAGCGCCTGCGCGAGGACGCCGTGACCGAGTCCAACCAGCGCGACAAGTTCCAGGCCATTTCCCCCAAGGTGGAAAACGGGCTGTTTCTGGTGCCCAAGGTTATCGAATAGTTTTGACTGCCCTGGCAAGAAGCCGAGGGCCATACCGTATCGGATCATCAATCATGCATGACAAGACCCTTGCGGAGCTGTCCGCCGGACTGAAGGCGGGTGAGTTCTCCAGCCTTGAGCTGACCCAGACCTACCTGGAACGTATCAAGCAACTGGACGATAAGCTCAACAGCTTTATCACCGTCACCCCGGAACTGGCCCTGGAGCAGGCCCGGGCCGCCGATGTGCGCATCGCCGAGGGCAAGGCCACCGCCCTGACCGGCATTCCCATCGCGCATAAGGACATCTTCTGCACCGACGGCGTACGCACCTCCTGCGGCTCGAAGATGCTGGACAATTTCGTCGCCCCCTACGACGCCACCGTGGTGGGTAAATATAAAGAGGCCGGTGTGGTCATGCTGGGCAAGACCAACATGGACGAGTTCGCCATGGGCTCCTCCAACGAGACCAG
>JABURT010000180.1 GCA_014762495.1 Gammaproteobacteria bacterium
ACGGGGTCAGATACCGTCTTCCCTGTCAAGCATAATTCGCATCATACGGCACTTCATTTTTCAAAACGCCATAGATGATGTGAATGAGTTTTCGCATGGAAGCACCCACAATCGCCATCTTTGGTTTTCCCGCTTCGGTCAGTCGTTGGTTTAACTCAATGATCGACGGATTGTATCTCATCGCGACGAGAGCAGGCATGAAGAATGCCTTGCGCAATGCCCGCCGTCCCATCTTTGACATCATACCGCGCTCTCGTAGTGACGTACCGGATTGTCGCACACGTGGGGCAACACAGATAAAGGCAGCTAACGCCTTGGCATTTCGAAACTGAGAGATGTCGCTGAATTCGGAGAGGATAACATTAATCGTCACCTCACCGATCCCGGGAATGGATTCCAGCAATTGCTTTTTGTTTTTGAGAGTTGGATGATTATCGATGTGCTGATTGATAAGCGCCTTGGTCTCTTTAATCTCCTTCTCAAGATATGAGATATGGCGATTCAACTGTTCTTCGACAATCCCAACGGCGGCCTCCAGCCGGTTAAGCTCCTGCTGGCGCATGTCGTTTAAGGCCTCTAATCTTCGTACTAAATCGCGTAATTGTCGGATTTCCTTGGCCTGTGGCTGCCATGGTTCCGGACGATGAGCAGCACAGAAACGGGCAATGAGTCCAGCATCCTGCTTGTCAGTCTTGCTCCGTTTTAATTCGCTCTGGGCGTACCCCTTGACGCGTGCAGGATTGACAATGCTCACCTGAAATCCCGAGTCATATAGAAATTCTGCCAGGTCTTCTCCATATACCCCCGAAGATTCCATACAGACATGTGCCTTGGTAGCTTGATGATCTGCAAGCCATTTGGCGAGATATTCAAATCCATGTTTATCATTATGAAAGGATTTATGCTTGAGTTTTCCACTCCGGAAAAGCGCCACATCAAATTTCTTCTTGGAAATATCGATGCCAAGTGTTATATCTTCTGTAGTCATGTTCGCACTAACCTCGTAATGCAGGCTCACCATAAATGGGGCCTAAGATACCGTCCAGTGTTGTGAACATAATTGGCTGGGGCACCAATCTGACCCACAGGTTTGATACCTAAAGTCTTAACGATGTCACCCAGCCATGTTGCTGAGATAACCATAGTCAACAACAGCTAAGAAAGATACGAG
>JABURT010000112.1 GCA_014762495.1 Gammaproteobacteria bacterium
TTTTTTTAGTTTTTCTGTTATGTATCGTACTACTTCTATGTCTCTCCCTCTCTTATTGTGTGCAGCTCCCGAGTTTTATAAGAGACTGCATACCGTAAACTGAAAACGTCTTTCCGATAATTGTTGTAGGTGAGGTCTCCTGATAATTCCACTCGATTTCGTGGACGCTCAAGTTCAATAGGCAAAATTTCACCCACCTTTGCCGCAGGACCATTCGTCATCATGACGATTTTGTCGGAAAGCAATACAGCCTCATCAACGTCATGAGTGATCATGATAACGGTGTTCTTGAGATTGCGATGTATGTCCATCAAAGAGTCCTGCAAATGGGCACGGGTCAGTGCATCAAGTGCCCCGAAAGGTTCATCCATTAACAGAACCGTGGGTTGCATGGCGAGTGCCCGGGCGATACCCACACGCTGTTTCATGCCTCCTGATATCTCTGATGGCAATTTGTCACAGGCATGGGTCATATGAACCAGGTCTAGGTTGTACATCACCCATTCGTGTATTTCGCGTTTGGATTTGTTCTTAAATACCTGTTTTACAGCCAATTCTACATTTTCATACGACGTCAGCCAGGGCAGTAGAGAGTGGTTCTGAAAGACGACGGCACGTTCCGGACCGGGCTCATTGACCTCCTTACCATCGAGGATGACACCGCCGCTGGTGGCTTTATATAGACCTGCGACGATATTCAGAACGGTCGATTTGCCACAACCTGAATGGCCAATAAGCGAGACAAACTCGCCTTTGTCGATTTTAAGATCGATCTCATCCAGTGCCTTGAAGGGTCCGTTTGGTGTTGGAAACTCAATAGAGACCTGTGATATTTCCAAGTGTAAGTTGTTCATCCTAACTCTCCTTGCCTAGCGTAGTTCAGCCGTCTTATCCCAGGAAACGGCGCGTTGCAAAGTCACCATCATGCGATCCAGCAGATAACCAATAAATCCGATCACCAGAACTGCAACCATAATTCGACCCAGGGAGTCAGAACTGCCGTTCTGAAATTCATCCCATACAAACTTACCCAGTCCGGGATTTTGTGCGAGCATTTCCGCCGCGATTAATACCATCCAGGCAATACCCAGTGACAGGCGTAGACCAGTGAACATCATGGGAATGGCAGATGGGATTATGATCTTGGTGACGTGTGTGAACCAGTTAAGACGTAACACTCTACTGACATTGGTCAAGTCTTTATCCACGCTGGTGACACCGACTGCGGTATTGATTATCGTCGGCCACACACTGCACAGTAATACCGTAAACATTGAATTTAGGTAAGACTTTGAAAACATCGGGTCCTTACTGACATATACGGCCGATACCACCATCGTCACCAACGGCAACCAGGCCAGGGGTGAGACAGGTTTAAATATCTGTATCAGCGGATTCATGGCCAGATAGAGGTTTTTATTCATGCCAATCAGGATCCCAATAGGAATCGCGATAATGGACGCGAGAATAAAACCACTCATCACCGTGAGAATACTGGTCCAGATTTGATCGAAAAACGTTGGTTTGCCCGTGTAGTCGCGAATTTTTACCTCGGCATTGGGATCCTTTTCCAACTTCGCGGCATTGCGTTTTTCCTGACGCTCCATGAAACGTGCTTCACGATCGCGCTGTCGCTCATGGTCTGCGTAGAGTCCAACAGTTTGCTCCCACACGGCCGATGGGCCGGGAAATTTACCGAGCGAAGTATCAATACGCGATGCAACACCCGACCATATCATCATAAATAACAGGATGCCGAGAACAGGCACCCCTACATGATCAAAAATAATTTTGAGTTGAGCCTTCGGGTGATCTCCCTTTGCCAGTTTGACTAATGGCTCCATCCAGCCTGTGCAACATATAGAAAGTTTCATTTACCAACCTCGCAAACACAAGCCCCTCCCATGATGGGAGGGGCCATTTACATTACAGAGTTTCCTTACCCTTCAGGCCAATCTTGAACTTTGTCAGGTAATCATTAGGCTTGCGTCCATCGTAGGTCACACCATCGATGAAGTGTGTTTGCGGATCTCGGAAGCCATCTTCACTTGCAAAATCAGGGAATTCATCAGCCTTCAACTTACCTTCGGCGATCAGTTCCTTGGCCGCTTCGGCGTAGATATCCGGGCGATAAACTTTCTTGGCAATATCCATGTACCAGCTATCAGGCTTGTACTCGGAGATCTGGCCCCAGCGACGCATCTGGGTCAGGTACCAGATTGCATCGGAGTAATAGGGGTAGGTGGCGTTATAGCGGAAGAAGACATTAAAGTCCGGTACAGCTCGCTTATCGCCTTTTTCGTATTCGAAGGTACCGGTCATGGAGTTCGCGATAACTTCTTCATCCGCTCCTACGTACTCGGGATAGGAGAGGATCTTAACCGCTTCCATACGGTTGGCATTATCATTTTCATCCAGCCATTTTGCAGCGCGTATCATTGCCTTTACGACTGCCTTGTGGGTATTGGGATTCTTATCTGCCCAATCCTTACTGACACCGAATACCTTTTCAGGATTGTCTTTCCAGATCTCATAGTCGGTGATGACCGGTACACCTATTCCCTTGAATACAGCCTGTTGATTCCAGGGTTCGCCTACACAGTATCCATAGATGGTGCCAGCTTCCATGGTCGCAGGCATTTGCGGAGGGGGTGTGACCGATAGCAGGGCGTCGGCCTTGATCTGTCCGGAAATATCACCCTTATGAGGGGCATAAAATCCGGGGTGGATGCTGCCGGCGGCAAGCCAGTAACGCAGTTCATAATTATGGGTCGAAACAGGGAAAACCATCCCCATGTTAAACGGCTTACCCTCGGACTTGTACTTGTCGACCACCGGCTTCAGGTAGTCGGCCTTGATGGGATGGACCGGCTTACCATCCTCATGAGGAATATTCGGCTTCATCTGTTTCCAGATGTCATTGGAGACGGTAATGCCGTTGCCGTTCAGGTCCATGGAAAAGGCGGTAATGATGTGAGCCTGCGTTCCGAAGCCAATGGTGGCGCCAAGAGGTTGACCAGCAAGCATATGCGCACCATCCAACTGGCCATCGATAACTCGGTCAAGCAACACCTTCCAGTTGGCCTGCGCCTCTAGAGTGACATATAGACCTTCGTCCTCAAAATAGCCCTTTTCATAGGCGATAGCCAAAGGCGCCATATCGGTCAGCTTGATAAAGCCAAACTTGAGCTCTTCCTTCTCCAGTTCGCCGGCCGATGCCGTAGACATGCCCAACCCCGCCATGAATGTCGCAGCGGCAATCGCTCCCAATCCTAGCCCCAGGAATGAACGACGTGACGTCCTGTGTATTTCGCCCTGTAAATTTCTCTGATTCATCTTGCACTCCAATTTACTGTCATGAAGGTGGATAAACTCATTTCATCCAGCCCGGACAGGTTCTCAATAACCCGCTGGTATTTGGATTGCAGCATGTGTGCCAAGCATAGTAGAGGTAACTAATATTAATATTTTTCAATCAGTTAGATAAAAACGACGGCGTACATTTGCGGATAGAACTAGAAGGGAGTGACCACATCGGTGCATTGTTGCCAACCAAAAGCAACATTATGGGGCAGATAACTGTCAGAACACAGCGCCCCCATTGCACACCTTTGGGGCATAAAGACAGTCAATGTGCAGGTGAAGTCTTCGGTTTCGGATTCAAAAGTGGAAAAAGATGGAGGACAAAATATACAGACAGGCGATGAAAACAGGATCAAGGCTGCCGAAGATCAAGACCCACCTGCTCACCAAAATGCTGAACAAGCGGGTCCGTCAGAATATGAGGATCAAAAGTAGTTCGCGGTGATTTCACCATTGACACTTGCCAGGCCGAGTTGCAATTCATCAATAAATTCATGCAACTGTTCCTGACGCAACTCTTCCGGTTTCGCTTTCAGGAGCTTTTTCTGCAGACTTTTGAGTGTCTTGAGTGATTTCTCACTGCGCGGCAAATGGTTGATGCAGTCCTCGACTTCGCAGCTGGCATGATAAACGGAACGAGGAAAGACACGGTTTTGGAATAGGAACCGCAACACATCCGGACGACGAACTTGCAGGCGCATGGCTCGACGATACATCTGATACGCCGTCATGGATTTTAGCACGCTAACCCACTGAATATTCTCAAAAGGCGTGAGCTCTTCGTTATCGGTGGGTAACAATGTAGCTGAACGGACGTCGATAATTCGCGTGGTCATGTCGGCACGCTCAAGGTTCCTCCCCATGCGCAGGAAACTGTAACCTTCATCGTGCGTCATGGTCCCTGCCAGCATTCCGGTTAATGTCTGAGAACCTGTAATAATATTGCGCATGTACTCGAACCGACCCCGCTGGGTCAATGCCTCGTTCACATGTTCTCGCGCATAGATAAAATTCTCATTAATCTTCTCCCCTACCTCGCGTGGAATAATATCGCGGATGGTGCGTGCGTTCTCGCGTGCGTGTGACAGGGAACTCAGTATGGAACTCGGGTTATTGAGATTTGAAGTCAGGAAGCGCAACACGCTACGCTCATCTGCCTCTGTATAGTGATCATAGAACTCATGGTTGGTACCAAAGATATCGATGATTGGGGCCCAACCCAAGCGTACCCGCTTGGGCAGATCCATGAGCAGATGTGAGTTCACATTAATCAAACGAGCTGTATTCTCAGCGCGTTCAACATAGCGACCCAGCCAATAAATACTATTCGCGACCCGTGATAGCATAGACATGATTATTCACCCTCCATATCGACTATCCAGGTATCCTTGCTGCCACCGCCCTGTGAAGAGTTAACCACCGTGGAGCCTTTTTTAAGTGCAACGCGGGTTAGGCCGCCCGTTGTGACGAAGGTGTCCTTGCCGCTTAATATAAACGGACGCAAGTCCAGGTGCCTGGGTTCAACATGAGTACCGACCAGGGTGGGTGCTGTAGAGAGGATTAACATGGGTTGTGCAATATAATTTCGTGGGTCACGTTTAATCAGACGTCCGAATTGTTCGCGTTCTTCCTTGGTGGCTTGTGGACCAATAAGCATGCCATAGCCACCGGACTCATTGGCAGGTTTGACCACCAGCTTATCGAGGTTGCCCAGTACATATTCACGATCATCCTTATTGATGCATTTATATGTCGGCACATTGGCGATCAACGGCTCTTCTTTCAGATAGTAACGTATGATCTCCGGCACATAGGCGTAGACTACCTTGTCATCGGCGACACCCGCACCTGGAGCATTGGCGAGACCGACATTGCCAGCCTTCCAGGCCCGCATCAGGCCGGGCACCCCCAGCATGGAATCGGGATTAAATACCTCAGGGTCCAGGAACAGGTCATCGATACGGCGATAGATCACGTCGACACGCGTTTGCCCCTCGATGGTTCGCATATAAACAATATCGTCATCGTCCACCACCAAATCCGAACCCTCAACCAACTCGGCCCCCATTTGCTGGGCCAGGTAGGCATGCTCAAAATAGGCAGAGTTATAGATCCCAGGTGTCAGCACCGCGACAACGGGGTCCTTGACTCGTCGAGGCGAGATAGAGAGCAGGGTCTCGTATAGCTGAGAGGGATAATCGTCTACGGGAAGGATACTGACATCATCAAACAGGTCGGGAAACACGCGCTTCATAACCTGCCGGTTCTCCAGCATGTAGGAGACACCAGACGGTACTCGCAGATTATCCTCCAGCACATAAACCGTGCCCTTATCGTCGCGCACCAGATCACTTCCACAAATGTGCGCCCAGACCTTACGCGGCGGTTTGATACCGATGCATTCCTTGCGGAAATTGGAGGAATCCTCCAGCAAATCGGCGGGGAATATCCCATCCCTGATGATGTGTTGTTTATTGTAGATATCGTCGATGAACAGGTTCAGCGCCTTGACCCGCTGTTTGAGGCCGGCCTCTACCTGCTCCCACTCTTTTTTGTCGATAATGCGTGGGATAATATCGAATGGCCAGGCGCGGTCAATGGCCCCTTCTTCCTCACTGTAAACACGAAAAGTGATCCCCATGACATGGATTGCGAGCTCGGCAGCGGCCTTATAATCCTCGATTTCCTTATCCTTAAGCGCCCTCATATAGTCACACAACATTTTCGAGGCCGCCCTTGGTCGCCCTGTAGCGCGCAGCAATTCGTCGTGAAAACCTTTAACCTTGTAATTACCCCAGCGTATTGCCATGAATCACCTTTATTGTTTCCCTGTTCCACAATAACGCAATATAATCCCTAGCATCAACGGCATAAACGATTTGCAATAATTATGCCTTGCAACCATTCAAAGAGTATACATCCATGACCTACTGTCTCGCTATACACGTTAATAAAGGACTGGTATTCGCCTCAGACTCCCGCACCAATGCGGGTGTGGACTATGTCTCCATTTTTAGCAAAATGACCCGTTTTAACTGGCCGGGTGACCGCAGCTTTATCATCGTGACCTCAGGGAATCTTGCAACATCACAGGCAGTCATGAACAAGGTAGGCACCGATCTGGAAGCCGATGACGGACGCACAAGCCTGAAGACTGTCAATCACCTCTTCGAGGCGGCCGAATATATCGGGCAACTCAGCCAGGAAGAGCAGTCCCAACATGCCGAGGCGATGAAGGAGTCAAAACTAAGTGGCGAATCAAGCTTTATCGTCGGCGGCCAGATCGGCGATCAGGTACCCGGGATTTATCAGGTTTACCCACAGGGGAACTATATCAGCGCGTCGCCAGAAACCCCTTATCTACAGATCGGTGAGACCAAGTATGGCAAGCCCATCCTGGACCGGGTGATTGTTGCAAATACGTCACTTGAGGATGCTTCACGATGTGCCCTGGTTTCTATCGATTCCACCATTCGCAGTAACATATCAGTTGGGCCGCCGGTTGAACTAGCCATCTATGAAACAGGTAGCCTGGATGAACCCAAACACCTGAAACTGTCACTGAATTCCCCTCTTTACAAATCCATGCAAAAACGATGGAACGAAGGCCTGCAGCGTGCGTTCAAGCGCCTTCCCAAATTTGACTGGGAAGATAAGGAAGATATTTAGTTTGAACTGACCGTGTCTTGAATCAGTGTATGAATAAATTGAAGTTTTTGGGCAACGGGTTCGGTAATACTGAAAGGATAGGCATCTGTGAGACCCAAACTACGATTCAGGGAATTCAGACCAAGGGCCAGGCGCTCCCAGACAAGTAACAAATCACGTAAAGAATGTGGTGCAGTGACTGTATCACTCGTCTGCGGCGATTGCACCTGAACGAAGCCGTAGTCCTCCGCGGTTTCAAGCGTATCGATCATGTGCAGATAATGGGCCCAGGTCTCGGCCCAATCCTCCCAGGGGTGACTGCTGGCATAGGCGCTTATACAGTCGTCGGGCCAATCATATCTTGGTCCTTTATTATAATAGTGTGAAAGCGCTTTATTATAATTCTGACGTTCATCACCAAACAAACGTCTGAAATCAGACAGACGTTGACTGTCACTAGAAACCAGCAACTGCCAATAATAATGACCGCTCTCATGTCGGAAGTGTCCGATAAGCGTTCGATAACGCTCGTTCATCTTTTCCCGGATCTCTTCTCGAGAACTGTGTTCGGCTTCCACTATGTTAATGGTAATCATACCTGCGGTATGACCTGTCATGACATGGTGGTGTTCACTAAGATTGCTATCAAACTCATCAACAGGACTTTCATTCTCCATAAACTGAAAGGCAAGCCCGTTTATATTGTTCTGACTACGACCCAATAGAGGCAGTCCCAATCCTTTTAACGTATAAATGAGACGTCGTTTGGCTGTTTCAATGCGATACCAAAGATTGAGATTGCGTTCCTCGGTAAGGTTGGGAATGATATGATTCAAACGGCAGGATACGCAGTATTGATTTTCGTCATCAATCGGTACCAACCAGTTGCAGACCTGATATTTCGTATTGTTATAGCACTTCCTGTACAATTTTCCGTTATCGAGAGAGCGCCAGCTTGATTCAGAGGCCGGCTCAATGGGACCGACGAAGCGTTCCTCGACAATAAACCCCAGCTCACGACCACACTTCAGGCACATGCTGTTTTCAAAATACAGTGTGTTTCCACACACACAGTGAAAGGTTTTCACTATAATTTCCTCGGTGCAGTCATTCAGTCATGCTGCCATGAATTAACGACGATGTCATTCAATGGCATTCACATCGTTTCGAAGTGAAGTCCCTGAATATTCAGCATGTTTCGGATTAATCACTGACGCGCTGCCAGGAATTTTCATTGAGAAATACCTCATATGCAGCCCAGCGAGCAAAATCCAGGCGATTGACACTTTCTCGTACATGACGGCGCTTACCCGCCACCACATTGTACCGGATGATGTCCTCTTCAGGTTGGCTGCTTTGTATCTCGTCAACAATGTATCGAACTTCCCATTCTTCACCGTATCGACCATTACTGTAGTACCTGCCCGCGGCTATCTCTTCTATATCCAGATGCACTTCTGACGCATGTTGCTTTGCCAGCAAAAAAAGCTTCTCAAGGTCTGGTTCGCTTACATCCAGTGTCAGATTCATGGCCCTGAGAGCAAACTTCAGATCGCCTCGCCCGATTACCTCCGGGCTCGGTTGCTCTGGTTCACTCTCCTGTTCGCGCTTGTACCAGGCAACGGGATAACGGCGCCACTCGAAAACATAATTAAAAACTATGGCGATAAACAATATGATGAACGCATTGACCATGACCGGCTCAATTACATAGTGATAACCCAGTGAATGGACATGCGGGCCACCAATCACGAAGCTAAGTGCGGTGGCACCACCAGGCGGATGGATACAGCGTAGATAGTGCATCACCAGGATAGCTCCACCTACCGCGACCGATCCGGCAATCACCATATTGGGTACGTATTGTGCGACGGTCACGCCGATGATGGCAGAGACCACGTGCCCCCCGAGCAAGGGCCAGGGCTGTGACAAGGCGCCATGGGGAACCGCAAACAGCAGCACTGCCGAGGCGCCCATGGAGGCGACCATCAGGGCAGCACCGTAGAGCCCCAACATATCACGACTGAACCAGAAAATGGCAAAGATTCCCAATGCCCCACCCGTTCCGGATACGATTTTCTCCAGATGGCTGGTGGTATTCGCCTGCCAGCCCATCCAGCTCGTGAATTGTTTAAATAAAGATTTCTTCATCTCTTCAAATTCATCAACTCAGGTTAATTTGGCTACGTTGAATCTTAATATCTCTGCCAGCAAAATACATTGTTGCATATTATATACAACTAATAATACACACAAACTGTATGTTAATTTATCTGCTCTATTCTGCTGGTCATGCCGATATCAGAATGACAGCACAGTAAATGGCGTATATCCATGTCCAAGTCAGAAAGATTATATAGTGAACGCCTCATTCTTAGACAATGGCAAGAACTGGATCGAGCCATCTTCGCACATATAAATGCCGACCCGGATGTCATGGCCTACTTCCCTACCACTCTGAGCCAACAGGAAAGCAATCAACTGCTGGATCGACTTGCACACCATATCGCCGAAAAAGGATGGGGACTTTGGGCCCTTGAGCAGATCGACAGCGCACACTTGGTGGGCTTCGTCGGTCTACAGGAGGTAAACGATGCTCTACCTTTCTCACCAGCCGTCGAAATTGGCTGGCGCCTGGCGAGGGAATATTGGGGTCAGGGTTTTGCTACCGAGGCGGCAAAGCGTGTGCTCACCTTCGCCTTCGAGGAATTGGAATTAAATGAAATTGTCTCATTCACCTCCATCCACAACACACGTTCACGCGCGGTGATGGAACGACTAGGCATGTTGGATTCCCATAACGACTTCGATCATCCAGCATTGCCACAGGGCCACTATCTACAATCGCATGCCCTGTACAGACTGACAAGGGATCGCTGGCGGCAGGAAAATTGATTACAATCTGATCACTTTCAATGAGTATCCACGTTCACTACGACCTCGAAGCGACCATGACCACACTCCTGATCAGACTGAACAATGCACCGGAAGACGAAGTAGATGATATCCGTCAACTACTCGATGAGAATCACATAGATTATTATGAAACCGATGCTGGTCGTTGGGGATTTTCCGTGGCAGGTATCTGGCTACGCGATGATTCACAACTTCAAAAGGCCACTGAGTTAGTGGACACTTATCAACGTGAGCGTGAACAACGAGCACAAGCTAGGTACCAGGAAGCACGCCGAAGTGGGACCAATGAGACATTCATACACCGCATCCTGCATTCTCCTATTGCAGTGCTTGTTTACCTGTCACTCATCGTGCTCATACTCTACTTGAGCATACTTCCATTTATTCAGTTTCTTTAACCAGTTCCTTAACTAGAATCGAGGTCTCATACCACTGTATCCAGTTATCCATTCGACAATGTATTGAGAGATTTGGATCCAGAATTAGTGAGACTACCGTAAGATCATTGGACATCACTGGATAGCCTGAGCCTTTCACCAGGAATCCTATGCTGCGTTCAGGTCTTCGCCCAAGGCAGTCTGGAGCGTGTGTTCGCCAAGACTCAACCGGGCCGCCAGTGATTCGATTTCGTTATGCAAGGGTCTATCCTCAGTCAAGGGTTTTGATATTTCACGAACCAGCTGATACAGGTGCCGACTGCTGCTGCAATATCCTGTCAAGTCTTCATTGCTTTCCAATTCTGCAGCCTGCGATAGCACCAATGCCTCGATCGATAGCACCTTCCAAAGCATGGTCAGTAGCTCCGAGGTCCGTCGGGCTGCGATGGTACCCATGGTAACCACGTCCTGATTATTGGCGTTGGTTGGTATCGAGTGTATGGATGCTGGTATGGCCTTACTTCGCATCTCGGCAACGATTGCACTGGCGGTGACCTGAGCACCCATAAAGCCACTATGCAATCCCGATTGACCACTGCCGGTCAAGAATGCAGGTAGCGTCCCGTTGAGTTTTGTATCGGTTATGCGCGCAATGACGCGCTCGGCGTGGACCGCCAGTTTGATCACGGCCATCATTAAGGTGTCGCTTGCGTAGGCGACATGTTGCCCGTAAAAGTTTCCACCGTGGTATACGCAAGCCGTCTCGCAGTCAATAAGGGGGTTATCAGTGGTACTGTTAAGCTCCTGTTCGACGATGCCATTGTGAAAATTCAGTACATCACGGGCAGCACCGAACTCCTGGGGCGCACATCGCAAGGTATAGGCGTCCTGGGGCAGTGCTTGTTGTTGGAGCAATCCTGATTTTTCCATAACGGGTAATGTTTGATGTGCCGACAGGGAAAAATCTAGTTTCTGGCTGTCTTCGGCGAGACGGTTAAGATTATGCGTACTGGTAATTTGTCCATCGTGTGGACGTGCCGCCGCAATACGTTCATTCCATGCTTCGGCACGTGTGCCGCTAATTTCACCGAATAATACCGTGAGCGATTCGGCGAGGTCGATGGCATGTTCAACATTTACCGCATTGAGCACCGCCACGCCGGTCATCGCAGCGGTGCCATTGACCAGTGCCAAGCCCTCTTTGCGCCTTAATTTTAACGGTCTCAAACCAGCCTGTTGCAAGGCGTCTTTAGTCGGAATGACGGTGCAATCATCTTTCAGGCTCAAGACTTCGCCTTCGCCAATCGCGGCAAGTGCGATATGGGCAAGAGGGGTTAAATCACCGCTTGCACCCACCGTTCCCATTTGCGGCACAGCCGGGATGATGTCGTGGTCAAGCATGGCAATCAGCAATTCCACCGAGTCCGGGGTAATGCCCGACCACCCCCTCGACAAAGTTGCAATGCGTGCCGCCATAATCGCGCGTACCTGTTCACGCGGATAGTAGTCGCCGACCCCCGCGCACAGATGATAAATCAGGTTACGTTGTAAGGTTTCAGCGTTAGCGGGATCGACATAGGATTCTGCAAGCGGGCCGAAGCCTGTGGTGACGCCATAGATCAATCGGCGCTCACTCACAAGCTTGTCCAGTAGGTTCGCACTTTCGACCATTTTCGCACGTGCTTGATGAGACAGTTGTATTGATGCGCCATTGGTGGCCACCGAAACGATATCCTGGATTCGGACATCGCTATCCATTATGACCTTCTTACTCATAGATTCCTCCCTGATCGATTTGCCAGTCGGCCGGTTTGCCCAATTCATTCATGGGCAGCTGCGTACCGAAAGTTATTGAGCGGGGACGTTCGACTGCCGACAATGACTCGTCGATGTATCTTGCAATCTTTGTGCGTAACTGATTCATATCATTCTGTGATTCGTGTGGAACGATAAACGCCTTTAGACGTGAGCCCTCATGTTGTTGCATTGGCCTTACGGCCACGTCATTAATATAGGGGAGCCTTTTGAGTGTATTTGCGATACGCTCTGGATAAACGTTCATGCCGCCGATTTGCACAGCATTATCGTGTCGACCGTTTATTTCAAAATGCTCCTCATCCGTCCACACCAGATTGTCCTGAAGTGAAAAGGCACCGGCATCACCTCGGCATTGCAATTCCCGAGGGCCAATCCTTGTCCACATCGGCAGAAGCGAATAGCTTGCCGAACTGCTATCTCGCCAGCCTATGCCAGCAGTTTCTGTTGATCCGTATATCTGATAAAGCTTGCCCAAAGCTTTCGGCACCAGGCTGTCCGCGAGCCAATCCGGACAGGGCGCGGTCGAACTGATACCTATGACGCCTTCAGGAAAATTCGGTTCTGCCTTGTCGACGATTTGCCAGTAATCCGGATACGCAATCAATACGCTGCGGTTCGTGAGTTCACGTGCAACCGCATTCGGTGTGCGACCAGAGGCGTCGATGAATTCAACAGACAATGCGCGCGGAAGTAATACAGTGAATATAAAACCATAAATGTGGTGTCGGGGTACCACGCCGACAATGCGATCACTGTCACGAAGCAATTCGGACCAGTAAGCGATTTCCTGTTGGAGAAACTCGATGCTGTGAACACTTAGCTTTGCTTCACCCGTGCTACCGGAACTACGAAAACCGATTGTCAGATCATGTTGCTGCAAGGACTGGCAAACGATATCGGTCCATTCGTGAAGGGTTCGTCGCATCAGCAGGTAGTCATCTATACCAGCATGTTGCATTTGAAAGAATGTGGAGACTGCGGTCGCCAACTGAACTATCTCCAGAGAGTCTGCTCCCAGCCCGTCCGCGCCAAATGACAGGTCGTTTATCGGTGTGCGCATTAAAGTTGGGACGGGCTCACCGGGTCGCAGATGAGCCCATTCCCTGGCGATAATGCTCTGTATGACATCCGAGACCAGGTCTGGCGTCCACCAGCGTTGGATAGTCGTCATAGTCATTACCTGGATTGTAGTTACAGTCGTTTCACGAACACCCAGTAGGTACCGCCATTAAGCGATTCCTTCATGTGTACTTTTACTTTTGTGGGTGCCATTTGATAGTCAAATTCGTATTCGAACATGACATTTAAGTTGCCCTCTTTAACACCTTTTTCAAATGCCCCGAAGAACTTAGGAGTTCTTGTGCAGGGCGCGACTACATTAAAAAAGTTCTTACCGATTACCTGGCTGGGGTCACGACCGGTGATCGCCCCTTCGGCAACGTTGTATTTGAGTACGTTACCTTGTGCATCCAGCTCAATCGCACCAAACGCCAGGTTGTCAATATCCTGGTCACTCATGCGGCTTAGGCGGTTCTCGATATCATCTGAACCAAACCCGACTACATTCATTTCTGCTGCCATTTCTCTCTCCTCGGACACATTTAAAAGTTCAGAAAATGCAGTGACTAACATAAACCCTTACAGTCACGCTCATTGCAATCCCGACCACTCGTGGCGTAGGCGTCGATTACAAATTCTGTTTACTCAATCCTGTTGTGGACAAGCGTTAAACCCGATTATAGTGCTAGGGTATTATTTGTCTAGGACAAATAACATTTTTAGTGTTACAAATTTGTGTAAGATTTTTGCCAAGCCAGCTAAATTCATCGATTTTGCATCGGCGAGAGGCGCGCGAGGACGACGTCGGACAATTTGTCGCAGAGGTTGGGAGACTTGTATCGGTTTTCCGTAACCACCATGCAATGTCAGCGACTGCTAATTATTCGGTGACGATGGGATGAGGACCTTTGACAGGTATGTGCAAAGCTTGGGAATGAATGAGCCGATCGATTTATACTATTTGTTCGACAGTGAATACCCGATACGGGGACGGGCGAATAGACTCGACACGCCCTTGCCCTGTTGCTGTACCTTGTTGAAGGCTAGACTTATTCACCGCGTAGGGATTGACCCTCGTTCAGAAGAAGCCCGTGCGAGTTTTTATTCAGCACGGTATAGCTTACGCTTGGTTCGCCCTGGGGAGACTGTCTATTAATTCTATCGATTGATTGCGCGGTCCTGGAACATCCGTTGACATAACATAGCTGACCAGGCATTGCCTGGCCATGCCGCTTACTCCCACTCAATGGTACCGGGAGGCTTACCGGTGATGTCATAGACCACGCGGCTGAGGCCATTGACTTCGTTGACGATGCGACGCGAGACATTATCCAGGAAGTCATAGGGCAGATGGGCCCAGCGTGCGGTCATGAAGTCGATGGTCTCCACTGCTCGCAGCGCCACCACATGTTCATAACGACGACCGTCGCCGGTCACGCCCACAGACTTGACCGGCAAGAAGACGGCAAAGGCCTGCGAGGTCTTGTGGTAGAGATCGTGCTTGTGCAACTCTTCAATAAAGATGTGGTCGGCCAGGCGCAGCTTGTCAGCATACTCTTTTTTCACTTCTCCCAGTATGCGTACACCCAGGCCCGGGCCCGGGAAGGGGTGACGATAGACCATGTCATAGGGCAGGCCCAGCTCCACACCCAGCTTGCGAACTTCGTCCTTAAACAGTTCACGTAAGGGCTCGAGTAACTTGAGCTGCATGGTCTCTGGCAGACCGCCGACATTATGGTGCGACTTGATAAGGTGGGCCTTACCGGTCTTTGCACCGGCGGATTCAATGACATCGGGATAGATGGTGCCCTGTGCCAACCACTTGGCCTGCTTTAGTTTCTTTGACTCTTCCTCGAAGATGTCGACGAAGAGATTGCCGATGATCTTGCGCTTGGCCTCTGGATCATCCACACCCTTGAGCTTGTCGAGGAAGCGGTCCTCGGCATCGATACGGATCACCTTTACACCCATGTGCTCGGCGAAGGTGGCCATGACCTGGTCACCTTCCTTATAGCGCAACAGGCCGTTGTCGACAAAGACACAGGTGAGTTGGTCACCGATGGCCTTGTGCAACAAGGCCGCCACGACGGAAGAGTCGACCCCACCGGAGAGGCCAAGGATCACCTCTTCGTCACCCACTTGTTCACGAACGGAGGCGATGGCGTCATCGATGATGTTGTCCGCGGTCCAGTCGGCGGCGCAGCCACAGATCTCATGCACGAAGCGCTCGATGATGCGCTGGCCCTGGCGGGTGTGGGTCACCTCGGGATGGAACTGCACGCCATAGTAGTTCCGCTCCTCGTTGGCAATGCCGGCGATGGGGGCGGAATCGGTAGAGGCCATCAGCTTGAAGCCTTCCGGCATCTCGATCACACGGTCGCCGTGGCTCATCCACACGTCGAGCATGCCGTAGCCTTCCTCGGTGAGATGGTCCTCGATGTCCTTGAGCAACTTGGTGTGGCCACGGGCACGCACCGATGCATAGCCGTATTCATGGTGATCGGCGGTCTCCACCTTGCCGCCCAGTTTGTGGGCCATGGTCTGCATGCCGTAACAGATCCCGAATACCGGAACACCCAGCTCGAAAACGGAATCGGGGGCCGAGGGGGCATCGGAGGCGGTGGTCGATTCGGGGCCGCCGGAGAGGATGATGCCCTTGGGCGCGAACTCGCGGATATCCTCGTCGGACATGTCATAGGGATGCAGTTCACAGTAGACCCCAGCCTCGCGCACGCGGCGGGCGATGAGCTGGGTGTACTGGGATCCAAAGTCGAGGATGAGGATGCGGTGGGCGTGGATGTCTCGGGACATGAAGGGCTCTCGTAAATCCAAAGTTTTTGTTGGCGGCAATTATAACGGTTCGTGGCGCAAAATGCGTTATACTCCGCGCCCATGTCCCATCCCCTGCCCCACATCGCCATCGAGGAGTTGCTGGCGCGCTACCATGGCCTGCTGCTGGACGCCTTCGGTGTGCTGGTGGACAAACAGGGCCCCCTGCCCGGCGCCGTCCGGCTCATCGATACCCTCAGGGCCGAGGCCCGACCCTGGTTTGTGCTCACCAACTCGGCCAGCCGCCTGCCTGAAACCATGGAGCGACACTACCGCGAACAGGGCCTGGCCATCGATGTCGATCACATCATCAGTTCGGGCATGCTGCTCACGCCCCACTTCGAGGAATACTCCCTGCAGGGCGCACGCAGCCTGGTGCTGGGGCCGGACAATTCTCAGGAGTATGTCCGTCGCGCCGGCGGCGAGGTAATGCAGATGGACGAGGCCGGCGAGGCGGATGTGGTAGTCATCGCCGACCAGGCCGGTTTCGACCTGCTGCCGGGAATGAACCGCATGTTGAGCCTGGTGCTCGGGCAGATCGACGCCGGTCGCGCGCCGCACCTGGTCTTGTGTAATCCCGATATCATCTACCCGGTGGGACCCGGCGAATTCGGCTTCACCGCCGGCGGACTGGCCGCCATGCTAGAGGCCATCCTCATCGAGCGCTACCCGGACTCAGCCTACCGTTTCCACCGTCTCGGCAAACCCCATGCCCCTATCTTCGCCGAAGGTGTCAAACGCCTGGGCACCGATCAGGTCATTATGATTGGGGACCAGGTCGCCACCGACATACGCGGCGCCAACGACTATGGCCTGGACTCCGCCCTCATCGGTACCGGACTCGGCCAGGCCGGGCTTCACCCGCATGCCCCTCGGCCGACCTGGTACCTTCCCGATCTATCCGCGTAAGCTACTGAATTTATATATATTTACTAAAAACCTACACGGTTTCGTTTGACTAAATGTGACTATTGGTCATACTTTGACTATCAGTCACATACTAGGAATGCCATGGCGAGGTCTGATCGAAAACAGCGTGAATTCGAGAGGCGCGAGCGGGAGATTGTCGAGGCCGCCCATGCACTGTTCAAACAAGGCGACATCCACGCCGTCACCATCGAGCAGATCGCCGAGGCCGCTGATATTGGCAAGGGCACCGTCTACAAGCATTTCCAGAGCAAGGACGAGATCTATGCACGCATCATCATCCAGCTCAACCGTGCCATGCGCGCCGATATCGCCGCCATCGATAACGATCTCCCCTTTCGTAAGCGTCTGGATCGCATCATAGAGGTGATCTGGGAACACGACATGCGCGATTCTCAGTTTCTGCGCCGTCTCAATATTCATGTGATGACCGGCAACTTCCGCCAAAACCTGGGGCCGGAAATGCTAGCGGCCATGCAGTCAATGCAGCAGGAAGATGGGGAATTCTACTTACAGTTACTGGCTGAGGCACAACAGCGCGGCGAGATTGTCGAGGCGCCTCTTGAAGAGTTGTTGTTCTGTGCCAGTTCGGCCATCGACGGCGCCATCCTGAAGTATTGGTTCATGGAATCGGGCGGCGATGTCACGGCAGCGGACAGTCAGAGATTTCTCAGACACCTACAGGATTTTGTCTATCGCGCCTTAACTGGCCGGAACAATTAATCTGGACAATCAGGGAAGAGAGGCATGGCAATCCATTCCACAAACATATTCCTGTCATGGAGTAGGCGGATCGCTCTTGGCCTTTTCGTCACACTGCTTGCCCTACTCGGGCTCGGCGCGGGCTATGAATTCATGGCCTCGACCTATGCACGATACGCCTACCCTCCCCCCGGTCGGATGATCGAGATTGACGATTATCGCCTGCACCTGGATTGCAGGGATCGGGGAGCACCCACCATTATTCTGGAAGCCGGCGGCAGTCAGGGCAGCATTTCATGGGGCCTGGTCCAGGGGCCGTTATCGAAACACACCCGGGTGTGCAGCTACGACCGAGCAGCCATGGGATGGAGTGATCCGGCACCGCATCCCCAGTTCGCCCGGGATGTCGTCCATGATCTTCATACGCTGCTGGATAAGGCAGACGTCCATGGTCCCTTGATCCTGGTGGGCCATTCCATCGGTGGCATTTACGTTCGCGCGTATACCGCACAATACCCTCAACGTGTACAGGCCCTGCTATTGATCGATTCGGTACATGAAGACGGCCTCTCCAACTTGTGGAAGTCACAGCCCAAACTCGCCCGCAAGATGCAGGACAATCAGCAGGGAGTTGAGAGAATAATCCCCCTCATCGACTGGTTGACTCCACTGGGTATACCTCGCCTTTTCTATCGTGACGGAGTGGATGTCTATCCGGACAGGCTGCGTGGAGGGTACGCAGCGACCTATTTTCGCCCGCAACGACTCAAGGCATCACTGGCCGAGATCACACAGCTCAATGCCAAGCTCGCACAAGTCAAATCAAAATTGAGTTCACTGGGCGCACGACCGCTGATTGTCATGACCGCCGGACGTTATTTGAAGGTTCCGGGCCTGACAGAGGACGAGAGCCGCCTAGTCTATGACAACCACTGGCAGATGCAGGCGAAACTACTTGCGCTCTCCAGTCATAGCCAACAAATCGTGGTCAGACACAGCGGCCACAATATCCATCTGGAACAACCTCGTGTTGTCATCAAGGCAATACGAACCCTGATTGATAACAAGGTACACCCATGAGGGCCGCCCTGGTACTTATCTTGTACGCTTTAGCATTAGGAGGATGCAGCATGTCCATACCCACCAAACCCTATGAAAATGTGAGTGATAAGGCGCAACGATATGGCGAGATGAAACAGGAGCTCACCGCCTGGATCAAAAAGGGGATGAGGAAACACAAGATCACGGGCATGAGTATCGCCCTGCTGGATGAAGGTGAAATTGTCTGGGCCGAAGGCTTCGGCTGGGCCGACAAGAACAAGCAACGTCAGGCGGATGTGAACACTTTATATAAGGCCGGCTCCATCTCCAAGGTATTTACTGCAAGCGCCGTCATGCAACTGGTGGAACAGGGCAAGGTCGATCTGGATGTACCGATCCAGACCTACATCCCGGAACTGAAGCCCAAGTATCATTTTGAGATGAACACACCGATCACCTTGCGCCAGATTATGTCTCACCGATCAGGCCTGACCGGTGATCGACTCTCCGGCATGTTTACTGAACACCCAAAACGCTTCGATACCATCATCGAACACTTGAACCGCGTTCACCATCCCTATGCACCCAATACGGTAACAGCCTATTCCAACCTGGCAACGGACTTACAGGGCATCGTCATCGAGCGCGTCACCGGTGAACGTTTCGAAGATTACATGGAGCAACATATCCTAAAACCGCTTGGCATGAAGACCTCCACCTTCAATGATGGTCACGTGGTTCCAGAGCTCATGTCACAGGCCTATCGACATAACAAAGAAGGAATTGAGTTGCCGCTACGTGACCTACCGGCAGGGAATCTTTACACCTCAGCCCTGGAACTGAGTCGTTTCGCAAACATGGTCATGCAAAATGGCGATCCAATTCTGGAGCCAAATTCAATACGGAAAATGCTTCAGCCTCAGGTCGACATGGAAACCACACACGGCCTGGGCGGAGAACACGGTCTCAATTGGGTTATCGATGAACCTGACTTGAACCACCTGGGAAGGGTCGCATGGCACAACGGCGGCACCATCCATTTTTTCAGCTACCTTGTCATCTTGCCCGATCATGGACTGAGTCTGGTTGTGCTGGCCAATAGTGATACGGCCCTGGCATTTGAACAGAAGCTTGTGCACAAAATCCTCAAGCAGGCGGCCGCCATAAAATCCGGTACACCAATAATTGAATCGACGCCGACTCACTCAGCATACACACCTATGCCGGCGTCGATGTATCAATCCTTACCTGGGATGTACGCCACGATGGCCGGCCCGCTTAAGCTTTCGGGCAGTGGCAAAACCGTCAAAGGAAAATTCATGGGCCTGACCATCAAGTTGTCTCATCATGAGGATGGCTGGTTGTCCCCGCATCCAAGACTGTTCGGCGTCATACCGCTGCCAGCTAAAATCATGCAGGGAATACGCATCAAACCAGTTGAGATAAATGGAGACAGGCTTCTCATCGCAGACTATAAAGGCAGCATTTTACCCATTGCAGTACGGGTTGAACCGTACACCATCCCTCCACAGTGGAACAATTTCAAAGGCAAATATACTCTGGATGAAGCCGACACGAGTTACAACTTCTTCCATCAACTGCACATTACTGAATCACATGGATACATAATTATTTCAACCAGAGTCCCAAACCAGGGAAAGCTTAAATTAATCGTCAGGTCTGTTTCAGATAACACAGGCGTATTGGAAAGCTACGGACGCAGTGGAAGAGAGACGATCTATTTCGAAAACGCTAATGGTCGACCCGCTATCCGTTTGCTCGGCTATCATTTCATCAAGGATGAATAGATGAACATTGCCGCCCATATACTTGTGTTCATTATTATCATCCTGCTGCCTCTTATCAGCGTGTTCAGCATGCGACGACTCAGGCAAGTGCATGATCTTAATATCAATCGTGCCATGGATTATCTCATCAATGCGGCATTCCTTTGGTTCCTGGCACTACTTATTGGACTCAACTGGTTTTATCTTGGGCGTTCGTACGAGTCTCTTGGGCTAGGCACTCCGGACACAACCTCAATTGTTATTATCTCGACTATTATCATTCTCGCCTTGATACTTGTACGAGTTGTACGCGGCAAGATACTTGCCAACGATGATTACAAACACAAGTTGCTCGGCTCTCTGGACTATGTGCTCATCCTCCTGCCTCGAACACGTCGTGACCTTCGGGCCTTCTTCCTGCTTTCCATCTCAGCCGGGATCTGTGAAGAGATCCTCTATCGAGGTTTTCTATACGAATATCTATTGCAGTTCCTGTCGTTATTCTGGGTGGTCATCATCTCCTCTATCCTGTTTGGCATCGCCCACTCCTATCAAGGTATTCGAGGAATCCCCTTAACCGGCCTGATCGGCCTGGCACTTGGCCTGATCTATGTCTACACCGGAACGCTGTGGGCCTCGATTGCATTACATGCCGCTATTGATATGGGTTACGGCTATCTGAGTTGGCTTGCCATGCAGGATAGAGGTGAAAGGGACAGGCATCCCTGAGGAGATAAGGCATGAAGCGGACGATGACGATTCTAATGTTGGTTATCACTGCCTGCTCACCCACCATCTCTGTTGAGGAGAACACGATGAATAGCCACATCGACAAGGCCGAACAACTGTTCAAGCAGGGTCATTTCCCCGAGGCACAGGCTGAGTACCTGAAGGCCCTGCAACAAGATCCGAACAACAACCAACTCCTGCACAAACTCGGTCTGCTTGCTCTATGGGAGAATGATACGAAGCAGGCCATCGATTACCTACTCAGCAGTTATGAAAACAGTAACTGGCTGGGACGACGCTGGCCCCTACGCTCCCAGCTCACCTACCAGATCGGCAGTGCCTACCAACGCCGGGATGACTATGCCAGTGCGGCGAAGTGGTATGCGAGGGCAGTGGGCCCCTGGGCGATAGGCCCACTCAAGATGATCCAGGGCTTACAAAGGCATGCAGAGGCCTTTGCCGGTACAACACCCTATCAAATCACGGGTGACAACATCAGCGAGCTTCCCTTTGTCATGCTGGATCCGCTTCCAGTGGTCGAGGTAAGCATAAATGGCCAGGGTCCCTATGAATTTTTTATCGACACTGGCGGCGCCGATGTCATCCTGCGAGGTGAGCTCGCACAGGAATTCGGCCTCCCCAGACACGGTGAGATCACCGGGACCTTCGCCGGAGGCAAGGAAGGAAAGATCATCCTGTCCAAGCTGGAACAGTTGGGTCTGGGTGGTATCGATATTCATAATCTTCCCGTTCACCTGCATAAACTGGAGGGTGTCGATGAGATCTTCCAGCGTAAGATCCACGGAGTGATCGGTACCAGCCTATTGCGTCACTTTTACGCCAGCATCGATTACCGTCGACAAAAACTGGTATTACGACAGAAAAATTCCGGCAATCGAAAATTGCTGGATGAGATGGCGTCTGATGCCATCAATATCCCCTTCTGGTTAATCGAGACGCATATGATCATGGCACGGGGGCGTATCAATGATCTTCCCGAAACCCTGTTATTTGTCGATACCGGACTGGCCGATAGGGGATTCCTGATTTCGCAAACAACGGCCGATGCGGCTGGCCTGAGTTTCGACTGGTCAGGGGCAAGAGAATCAAGTGGTGGCGGCGGCAAGATCAGGGAGCTGTATTTCACATTGGATCAGGTCACGCTGGGTACGGGGGTAAACACGATCACCCAACAGGCGGTCAAGGCAAGCATACACGAGGGAGAGCATCCCATCTTCAAAGGCATTCTGGGCTTCGAGGTCGGCGGCCTGATCTCTCACGACTTCTTCAGAACCACTCGCCTTAGTTTCGACTTCGACAGGATGCAACTTCTGATTCAGGCGCCATAACAGGCCAGAAGTAAACCAAGGCTTGTCCAGATGATGAGGGTTATGCGGCTAACGTCTGCCATGTCTGAGATCGTATTTCTTCAAAACACGGATTAACCAGTACACGGCCTATTTCGGTTTGGGATAAATATTTGAGTGTAATATTTCCATAAACCACTCCGGATGTTTCACGGGCAAAAAGCCATTCTGCTCATACAGTCCGTGTGCATTCTTGGTCGCCAATAATACACGCCGCAAGCCCTGTAGATCTGGATGCTCAAGGATGGTACGAATGAACCACTTGCCCAGGCCCTGGCCCCTATGTTTCGGCAAGATAAAGACATCGGCGAGATAGGCGAAGGTTGCCCTGTCGGTTATCAGGCGGGCAAAGCCAATCTGTTTATTGTGCTGGTAAAGCCCAACACAAAGCGAATTGTCTATCGACTTCTCCAGTATCGTCCTGGGTATCCCTTTCGCCCAGTAGGATTCACAAAGGAAACCGTGGATCATCTCCAGATCCAGTTCCTGTCTTGAATCAGAAATCCGATATGAGTCACGCTTCCATTCCACGCGCTTACTTTCCATGGCAAAGAAAAATTCAGTGTAAGCAATAAATCTAGCAAATGAGAGAGCGCTTTTATAGAAATATCGTATGGATGCCTTGTATCCGTAACGATAGAATGTAATTTCAATTCATATAGATAAAATGTGCGATGAAATACGTTGGTGCCCATGTTTCCGCCGCCGGCGGTGTCGAAAACGCCCCACTCAATGCCCAGGCCATCGGCGCCAGGGCCTTTGCCCTGTTCACCAAGAACCAGCGCCAATGGCATGCCAAGCCGTTGACCGATGAGAGTATTGCGGCCTTTAAGCAGAACCTGAAAGATTTGGGTATCAAGCCCAGGCATGTCCTGCCTCACGACAGCTACCTCATCAACCTGGGCCACCCGGAGAAGGCAGGCATCAAGAAGTCTCGCGACGCCTTCATCGATGAGATGCAACGATGCCAGCAACTCGGCCTGAAGTTGCTCAACTTCCACCCCGGCGCTCATCTGACCAAGATCGATGAAGAGACCTGCCTGGACCGCATCGCCGAATCCATCAATCTCGCACTCGACAAGAGTGAAGGCATCACCGCCGTGATCGAGAACACCGCCGGCCAGGGGACTAACCTCGGCCATCGCTTCGAGCACCTGGCCCATATTATCGACCAGGTGGAGGACAAAAAGCGCGTCGGTGTCTGTCTCGATACCTGTCACACCTTTACCGCCGGTTACGACCTGCGAACCGAGGAGACCTGCGAAGCGACCTTCAAGGCGTTCGGCGAACTCGTCGGCTTCAAGTATCTAAAAGGTATGCACCTCAACGACTCCAAGCCCGACCTCGGTTCACGAGTGGATCGCCACGAATCACTGGGCAAGGGCAAGCTAGGACTCACCGTCTTCCGCTATATCATGAAGGACAAGCGATTTGACGATATCCCCCTGATCCTCGAGACCATCGACTCGGAGCTGTGGGAAAAGGAGATCAAGATGCTGTATCAAATGGAGAATGACTGAGCACAGTCAATATTCAGCTTGGCACTGACGGGGAGTGATCCGGTAAACTCGGCCCATGGATAGGATGAACCCGGTGCCCAGACTGCCATGCTGACCCTCTTTCACAGCAACCGGCAGGAACAGTTGATCGCCCAACTGGCAGAGATCACCAGCCGTCACCGCCGCCATCCATTCAGTCCCGAGATCATCGTTACCCAGAGCCCGGGCATGGCACGCTGGATTGCCATCCAGCTGGCCGAACGTCTCGGCATCGCCGCCAACTATGAATTCCCACTCCCCTCCAGCTTCTTCTGGAAACTGTTTACCGGCCAGTTTCCCGAGCTGGGGGAGACCTCGGGCTATGAAAAACCGGTACTGACCTGGCGCATCATGAAACGCCTGCCTGAACTCATCGGCCAGCCCCCCTTCGCGCCCTTGCAGCGCTACCTGCAGGAAGAGGACGAGCGCCGCGACTATCAGCTAGCCCGCCGTATTGCCGATGTTCTCGACCAATACCTTATATACAGGACGGAGATGGTGCTTCAGTGGGAGGCAGAGTCGGCTGGCGATGACTGGCAGGCGATGCTCTGGCGCGAGCTGGTCAAGGATACCGGCGAGCGGCCCAACCGCGCCCAACTACTTCAGGGCTTTATCGAGAACTGTCGTGCCGGCAAGCTGGATGCCGCCAGCCTGCCCGAGCGCATTAACTTGTTCGGCATTCCGACCCTGCCCCCCGCCTACCTGGAGCTACTCAATTGCCTGGCCCAGCATACCGAGGTCAACCTCTTCCTGCTCAATCCCTGCCAGTTCTACTGGGGTGATATCGAGGACCAGAAACGTATCGCCCGGCGACGCAGCAAGCTGGTCTTGCAAGGCCAGGTGGAAGAGGATCACCACTTCTACGGCAATCGACTGCTCGCCTCCATGGGCAAGCAGGGACGCGACTTTGTTGATGCCCTCATCCAGTACGACCCTATTGAACAGGAACTCTTCGACGAAGACTTTAACGACACCATGTTGGGCCGACTGCAGCAGGATATCCTCGAGCTCGATGAAGTCGAACGTGGCGAGTGTGAGGTGGATGCCTCGCTCGGCCTGCACAGTTGCCACTCGCCCATGCGCGAGGTGGAGATCCTGCATGATCGCCTACTGGATCTCTTTAACAAGGACTCGGCGCTGCAACCCCACGATGTCATTATCATGACCCCCGACGTGGAGGGCTACGCCCCATTCATTGAGGCGGTCTTCGGCGGTGCCGAGGGCGAACACTATATCCCCTGGACCCTGTCGGACCGGACGCCACAGGGACAGCACCCGGTGATCCGCGCCTTTCAGCAACTGCTGGATGTGGCCAGTGGCCGCTTCGAGGCCAGCGAGGTCCTGTCCCTGCTCGAAAACCCGGCAATCCTCAAACGTTTCAAACTGGATGGCGCCGACTTTGAACGCATCAGGCGCTGGATCCACGACAGTGGTATCCGCTGGGGCCTGAATGAACGTTCACGTAAGGAGATGGCGGTAAACAGCGACAGCCATACCTGGGCCTTCGGTCTACGTCGACTGCTGCTGGGTGTCGCCCTGCCCGCCGATGCCGGGCTCTATGCCGACATCGCACCCTATCCCCATATCGAGGGACAGGCGGCCGTGGCCCTGGGTCAGTTGATGCAATACATCGAGGCACTGGAATCACTCCAGCAGCGACTGCGCGGCAAGTATCGTGCAAGAGAATGGGCCGAACTCATCAACCAGTCACTGGAGACCTTCTTCATCCAGGATGACAACAGCGAGACCGCCCTGCAGTGGGTGCGTGATGCGATGATGGAGCTGGTCGAGCAACAGGCCGGTGCCGACTACAACGAAAGCTTCGGCCTGGAGATCCTGCGCGATCACCTCAATAGCAGCCTCAACGAGGCCCTCTCCGATACCCACTTCCTCAACGGCAAGCTCACCTTCTGCACCCTGCTGCCCATGCGCAGCCTGCCCTTCAAGCTGGTGATGATGATCGGCATGAACGAGGGCAGTTTCCCGCGCCAGAACCGCCCGCTGGGCTTCGACCTGATTGCCCAACACCCCAGGCGCGGCGACCGCTCTCGACGTGAGGACGATCGTTACCTGTTCCTGGAGGCGCTGCTGTCGGCACGGCAGGCGCTTTATATCAGTTACGTCGGACGCGACATTCGCGACAACTCGCCACGCCTGCCCTCGGTCCTGGTAAGCGAACTGCTCGACACCATCGAGCACTGCTACGGCAAGCGGACACGAGCCGCCCTCATCACCGAGCACCCCATGCAGGCCTTCGCCGCACGCAACTATCTCGATCGAGGCGAACACTACTCCTATGCCGCCGACTGGTTGCCGGACATGGCCGCCATCAAGATGAGCAGAGACGAAGTGAAGCCCTTTATCTCCGCGCCACTGCCCGCCTTGGAAGAGATGGACGAAGTGATCGATCTGGCCGAGTTGATCCGGTTTTTCACCGAGCCGGCCAGGGCCTTCCTCAAGAAGCGCCTGGGCATTCATTTCGGCTACCGTAATGAGCTACTGGAAGACAGCGAACCCTTCGCCCTGGACACCCTGCAACAATACAGCTTGAAACAGGAGCTGCTGCAAAGCGTACTGGATGAACAGGACTCGCTGGAGTTCGAGCGGAAGTTTGATCAGATCAGGGCCCGCGGCGACCTGCCTCCCGCGCCGTTCGATCGCCTCAACTACGAGTGGTTGAGCGAAGAGCTGGAGCTCCAGGCGCAAGCGATACAGGACTATATCGCCGAACCCGGCGAGGACATCGAGATCGACCTGTCGCTGGGCGGGCATCGCCTCACCGGCTGGCTACGCAATGTCTATGGCCAGGGTGTGGTCGCCTACCGCCCCGCCACCATCAAGCCCAGGGACCGGCTTCAGATCTGGATCGAACACCTCGCCTACAATGCGCTCATGGGCAGTGGCGTGAGTTATTATCTCGGCAGCGATGCCTCGCTTCACTTCACCCCGGTGGCAAACGCCCGCGACTTGCTGACGGATCTCGTCACCCTTTATCTCGAAGGCCTGCAACGGCCGCTGCATTTCTACCCCAGGACCAGTTGGGTCTACATGGAGAAACCTAAGGATATCTACAAGTCCTGGGAAACAGGGAACTATAAAAACGCCCCACCCGGTGAAGGCGAAGATGATTACCTTCGCTGCGCCCTGCGTGGCCAGGAGCCGCTGGATGAGGCATTCGAAGAACTGGCCAGACGGATCTATGGGCCCATGTTAGAGCACATGGAGGTGGAGGATGCATAAGCTCGATCCCCTCTCCATACCACTGGACGGCATCAAGCTCATCGAGGCCAGTGCCGGCACCGGCAAGACCTACACCATTGCCACGCTCTACCTGCGCCTGCTCATCGAGAAGGGCCTGTCGGTGCGCGAGATACTTGTTGTGACCTTCACCAATGCCGCAACCGAGGAGCTGCGCGATCGTATCCGCGACAAGTTGCGCCATGCCATCCACCTCCTGAGCCTGGGCGAATCGGCCATCGGGGACGAAGAGGACGAGGTGCTCCGTAGCATGCTGCTGGACATCGCCGATCCGAAGACCATGATCCAGCACCTCGTCACCGAGCTGACCTGTATTGACGAGGCGGCCATCCATACCATCCACGGCTTCAGTCAACGCATGCTGCTGGATAACGCCTTTGAAAGCGGCTCACTGTTCGAGACCGAGTTCCTGCAAAGCGAGGATGAATTACTTGACGAAGTGGTACGCGACTACTGGCGTCAACACTTCTACACAGCCTCCGCCGGACTGGCCGCCCAGGTCCAGATACGCTGGGGCACGCCCCTGTCTCTCAAGCAGGAGATCCGCGACTACCTGTACAAACCCTTTGGAGGCTTGCTGCCGCAACTGGACGAGACGGCAGTCAGCGAAGCGGCCTACCACGAGCTGTATCAAAAACTGGAAAAGCTCTGGACAGAATGGGAAACCTCCCTGTGCGAGAGTATCGAGACCGCTGCCAGCGAACGGCTCCTCTCCATCGCGGAGAAAAATTATCGTGCCGATACCCTGGAGGCGGCCATCGAAGAGATGCGCCTGTTCATGTCCCAGAGCCCCGAAGCCTATACCCTGCCCTGGGGATTCACTCTTTTCACCCAGTCGCATCTGGATAGCTGTGTCGACAAGCGCAAGGCCAGGAAAGGCCTGCAGGCGCCACAACACGAGTTCTTCCATCTTTGCGATGAACTGCAACAACTGGTTGAGAATCGGCTCATCGCTATCCAGCAGCAGGCAATCCGCTGGTGTCGCGAGGAGTTGGCCGGGCGCAAGGAATCGGCGGCACTGCTCTCCTATAACGACCTGTTAACACAGCTGAGAACCGCCCTGGTCTCGGAACAGGGCGAGGCCCTGGCGGCCCACATCGTACAACGCTATCCCTATGCCATGATCGACGAGTTCCAGGATACCGACCCGGAGCAGTACCAGATCTTCGAGAGCATCTACGGCCGTCATCCGCATGTGCCGGAGAACTCCGGCTTCTACATGATCGGCGATCCCAAGCAGGCCATCTACAGTTTCCGCGGCGCCGATATCTTCACCTACATGCTGGCCAAGGACAACACGCAGGCCGATGCACAGTTCACCCTCGATACCAACTGGCGCTCCTCCTCCACACTCATCAGGGCAATCAACGCCCTCTATGAGCAGAGTCGCGCCCCCTTTATCTACCAGGGGCATATCGACTATCACCGTGTTGAACCCTCACCCCGGGCCGATGCAACGCAACTGCATGTGGAGGGCGATACGGATGCCGCCCTGCGTTGCTGGTTTCTGGAACGCAGCGAGGCGCGAACGGAGAAGAATCGCCTGACCAAGAAAGCAATCGAGCCGGAGATTGCCCAGGCCTGCGCCAACGAATGCGCCCGTCTTTTGAACCTTGGCAAGCAGGGGCGCGCCCACATCGGTGACGAAGCCGTGCAGCCGCACCACCTCGCCATCCTGGTTCGCGATCGATTCGAGGCCGACAAGATTCGACTCGCCTTACGTCAAAAGGGGATCGGGTCGGCCTACTACAGCCGCGACAGTGTCTTCGCCTCTGAGGAGGCACTGCAACTCCTGATGCTCCTGCAATCCATTAACGAACCCGGTGACGTGTCCTTGTTACGCGCGGCATTGAGTTCACCGCTCATCGCCTTGAGCGCCGAGGAACTGGATGCGCTGTTGCAAAACGACCTCGAATGGGAGCAACGCCTAGGCCAGATCCACCACTACCACCAAGAGTGGTTGAACCGGGGCTTCATGCCCATGTTCCGACGTGTACTGCACGAACAGGCCATCGCACATCGCTTGCTGGGCTATCACGATGGCGAGCGCCGCCTCACCAATCTTTTGCAACTGGGTGAACTCGTGCAGGCGGCCTCGCGTGAACACGAAGGCATGGAGAACCAGTTGCGATGGCTCAATGAACAGATTGAGAATCCCGACGGTAACCTCGAGGATCAACGCCTGCGCCTGGAAAGCGACGATGCGCTGGTGAAAGTGGTCAATATCCATACCTCCAAGGGACTGGAATATCCCGTTGTCTTTCTGCCCTTTATCTGGAGCAGCAAGGCGAGAAAGAAGAACCAGCCACTCTATGTCCACGACGAATCCGACCCGTCGATGGTGACACTCGACCTCTCACCCGATGAAGCCAGCTATGAACAGGCCGAGAAAGAGCGCCTGGCAGAGGA
Organism: Gammaproteobacteria bacterium; assembly: GCA_014762495.1. Taxonomy (GTDB): domain Bacteria; phylum Pseudomonadota; class Gammaproteobacteria; order Thiohalospirales; family Thiohalospiraceae; genus JABURT01. The sequence continues at coordinate 29,769 of JABURT010000112.1, forward strand.
CCTGCGCCTGCTCTATGTCGCCTTCACCCGAGCCAAGTATCGCTGCTACTTCAGCTACGGCTATGTCACCGATGTCGAGAAGTCGGCCCTGGCCTGGCTGCTGCACGGCGAGGCAAGCGAACAGCCGCTCGCGGACCTGGCCGCGCAGCTCAACAAGGCCGAGGACGACCATTTGTATACACGGCTCATGGAAGTGGTTCATGCCAGTGATGGCAGCTTCGCCCTCGCCCCCCTGCCGGGTCATCAACCTTCCCTCTCCAAAGCGCTACCCGAACACGACCGCCTGAGCGCGCGCACGGCCACCCGTCCCATTCACTGGCACTGGCGTATGACCTCCTATTCCGGTCTTACCGCCTCGCACAGTGCCGCACCGGTCTCGTCAGAGTTTCGCGAGACCGGCCGGCGTGAAGAGGATGCCGAGCTGATCCCCGGCGCGGAAGAAGATGCCATGGGTCTCGACCTGTTCCACTTCCCCAAGGGCGCGCGCGCCGGTACCTTCATGCACGGCATCCTCGAAGAGCTGGACTTCGCCGGGGCCACGGAGGAAACGATCAACGAAGAGGTGGCACGACAGCGACAGCGCTATGGCTATGACGAAAAGTGGCAAAAAGTGATCGAGGGTATGGTCCATCAAACCCTCGACACCCCGCTTAACGAGACGGGACTGACACTCAGGCAGTTAAGCACAGAGCAAAGGCTGGTGGAACTGGAGTTCCAGTACCCCATTCAACAACTGAAGGCCGCCGGCCTGAACCGACTCATTGAAGCGATCAGCGGAGACAACTCGGGACATGCTCTGGAGTTTGAAGCCATGAGCGGTATCATGCGCGGCTTCATCGATCTTACCTTTGAACACGAGGGCCGCTATTACATTGCCGATTACAAATCCAACTGGCTCGGCAACCGTATTGAGGACTACACTCGTGAGCGCCTGCAACAGGTCATCTTCGAACACCGCTACGACCTGCAATACCTCATCTACAGCCTGGCCCTGCACCGCTACCTGGGTGCTAACCTCCAGGACTATAACTACGAGAACCACTTTGGCGGCGTCTACTACCTGTTCCTGCGCGGAATGAATGTCATGTCGGGACAGGACAAGGGCATCTTCTATGACAGGCCGTCGCTTGAAGTCATCGAGCGACTGGATCGACTAATGCGGGGGGAGGCATAAGATGGCCATTCACCCCCTCAAACAGGCCGTATCCCAGGGCCACCTGCGGGCACTTGACCGTTACCTGGCCGAACAATTGATTGAACTCAAGCCCGAGTCGGGGCGCAATACCGCCCTCGCCATTGCCTTGACCAGTCGCGCCGCCGGCGACGGCCATGTCTGCCTGGAACTGGCCGAGTGGGCCGGCCAGGCGATCTTCACTGACAGCGAATCGCAACGTCCACTCATCACCCTGCCCGAACTTCAGGCATGGCGCGAAGAGCTTTGCCAAAGCGGCCTTGTTGCTCAAGCCGACAGTGAGAGTGAAACGGCGCCCTTGATCATTGACGCCAAGGATCGACTTTATCTGGCGCGTTATTATCACTATGAGGGCGATATCGAGTCGGCCGTTCGTCAACGCATGCATAGCCTGCCGCTGTCCGATGTGGACAGCATGAAGCAAAATATCGACTTACTGTTCCCCACTATCGATACTCAACCCGATCAACAAAAGCTGGCCGCTGCACTGGCCTTACTCCAGCCACTTACCGTCATCTCCGGAGGACCCGGTACCGGCAAGACCACCACGGTAACACGCATACTGACACTTGTTCTTAAACAGAAGTCAGATGCAAGGGTTGCCCTGGTCGCCCCTACTGGCAAGGCCGCCGCGCGTCTCACCGAATCGATTCGTCAGGCCAAGCAAAAACTCAATGGCGTGGACCGTGAATTGATACAGATGATCCCCGAAAAGGCCACCACGGTACATCGGCTGTTAAGGCCCATTCGCAACAGCAGCCAGTTTGTTCATAACAGCGATAACCCTCTACATCTCGACCTGCTCGTGGTCGATGAGGCCTCAATGCTTGATGTCCCGCTCATGGCCAAGCTCATGAAAGCCTTACCCATGCACTGCCGTATCATTTTATTGGGGGATCGAGATCAACTCGCATCGGTAGAGGCCGGGAGTGTCTTTAGTGATCTGTGCAACCGCGGTAATCCCATTCATTATAGTGATGAATTATTAGAGATCTTGAATTCCATGCAGGTCATGCCCCAGAACATGGACAGTACACAACACCGGGGGATGGCAAACCACGTCGCCGTCCTTACCCATTCACACCGCTTTGGTACCAATAGCGGGATTGGTCAACTGGCCCGAGCGATAAACCGTGGTGATTCGCAAGACGCGCTAGAACTTTGCAAACAGGGGCCCGATACCCAACTGCTTGAACTGGAGCCAGGGCAAGTCGCCGACAGGATAGTCAGGCAAGCGATAAAGGGCTTCAATCAATATCTAGGCACGGACGACACCCTCCAGGCCCTGGAGGACTTCGCCAGCTTTCGAATTCTCTGTGCCCTGCGCGAGGGCGAATATGGCGTTAGAGAAATCAACCGGACTATCGAGATGGGTCTCACGCAGGCGGGACTTATTGATTCCAGTGAAGTCTATTATCATGGCCGTCCAGTGATGATTATGGAAAACGACTACAACCTGGAACTCTACAACGGCGATGTCGGTATCTGCCTGCGTGATCCACAGGCCGATAACCGAGTGAGGGTTCATTTTCAGGACACGGAAGGCGGACTTCGTGCTGTCCTGCCCAGTCTCCTCCCTGCGCATGAAACGACATACGCCATGACCGTGCATAAGAGCCAGGGCTCGGAATTTGAGCATTGCCTGCTTGTCCTTCCCCAACGTGATGCCGCGGTACTCACTCGAGAGTTGATCTATACCGGCGTAACGCGTGCGAAGAGTCGTATCGAGATATGGACTGGGGATACAGAGACTTTTTGCAATGCCATCGAACGAAAAGTTGAAAGGCATTCCGGCCTGTTTACTAGACTCTGGAGTTAAACGGGCTGGCGCACCAAATAGGGAGGAACCGCAACCTGATCTAAATGGTTCTATTTATTTGATTTCTCAATCAATAATTTCATTTACACAATTCCATGCGACTCCAGGTTTTGTTTTCGTTATGATGAGGTCAATAAAGCAGACGTGATTGCAGGGAAACGTGGGGGCAAAAACACCCTTACAGATGCGTTTCACAAACTGAGCAAAATAACTAACTTGTTAATATAACGGGGAAAATTATGGCAACGCGTATTTTTTCAATTGCCAACCAAAAAGGAGGCAGCGGAAAGACAACCCTGACTATGAACCTTGCGGCCGGCTTGAACAAGCGTGGTCGAACCCTGGTCATAGATGCCGATCCACAGGGCTCGGCAAGCCAGTGGAGCGGTTCCGCCGACGAGCAGAACCCCTTCCCCGTCTCCGTTATATCCGTCAGTGGAAACCTGACCCACGAGGTCAATCGTTTCAGCAATGATTATGAATACGTCGTGATCGACTGCCCACCGACGCTTGAGACGGAAAACACCACCAAGGCCATGGTCGCCGCCGATACCATCCTGATACCGGTACTGCCCTCACCGGTCGATCTGTGGGCCAGTATTCGTCTGGCCAATACCATCGAACAGATCAAACAAATCAAACCGGATCTGCGGGCCCATCTCATCGTCAATCAACTCGAGCCCCGCAGTGCCCTCTCCCGTGCCATGAAGGACGCGCTGGAGGAGTTCGATATTCCGGCCCTCACAACGAGCTTGCGCCGCCGGGCAATTTATCGGAATGTAGCCATCGAGGGAAGCAGCGTCTATTGCGCGGGTAAAGTGGCTCAACCCGCGGTAGATGAAATTGAACAAATTATTGAAGAGGTACTATAGTAATGAGCATCGCAGACAAACTCACCAAGAGTGTACGTCAGGCCAAGGAAAGCAGCACCGGCGAAAGCGAAAACATGGCTTCCGCCACTGCGCCGCAGGATACACCAGCAAAGCCAGCCACAGACACGCCTCAGTCTAAGCCCTCCGCAAGCAAGCCCAAGGCTAAATCAAAGGACAGCAAGAGACTCGAACCGGAAGCGCCTCTGCCGCCCCTGCCCACACGCAGAGTTTGGCCCGACTGAAGGTAAGGGCTTCAGACACATTAGAGCAAAATGACCCGAAGTCCGTCGACTGAGTCCTATCAGTACGTTTACTTCGGGTCCCCCTCATGAACCCGAACAATCGGACACCGAATCCAAGTGGCCGTCCCCCATCCCAGCGGGCACACTTTTCTTCCAGATCAGATTTCCCAGCCGCAGGCAGCCCGTTGAGGCCTACCGATTATGTTAAGTAGCTACGAATAAGAGCTTGTTCAGGCATCATTCAGCCTATCAATCATACTCATCAGTATGGTATTATCATACTGTTAAGTATGATTTCGAGCAGACTATGAACAAGGCAGCGACAAAGGCCGAACTCAAGCAAACCAGCATCACCGAGGCGGCATTGGATTTGTTTCTGAGACAGGGATACGCCGCCACCAGCATGGATGCTGTGGCGGCTCAATCGGGTGTCACCAAGCAAACCGTGTATCGCTACTATCCATCCAAGAAGGAGTTGTTCACGGCAGTGCTGGAATCCATTGCCAGAGACAATTCCTTTAGCCATCAATTCGGCGAGGAAGCTGCCTCTAGTGAGCTCGAGAAATACGGCCGTAAATTGCTTGCCTTCCATCTGACCCCGGTTGCACTTGGAATCTACAAACTGATGCTTACGGAGGGCAACAAGGGTGATTTATTAAAGTCTTTCTACGAAGCTGGTCCACAACGATGGATGACACCCTTAATTCAATTTATTGAATCGCGTTGGCCGCAACTTGACGATAGCCAATTCCACGCGCAGGTGTTTGCCCACATGATTCTTGTTCCACGCAATCAACTCATCATGCAGGGTACAAAAAAAATACAACAGAGCGAACAGACATTACACGTTCGACGTGTGGTTGATATATTCCTCAACGGCCTGCCGATTACGAGTTAAGCGATATTTTTAATTTATTCTATGGAGAATGTAATGACTGACTTATTTAAAGACAAGGCGGATGACTTCGATAGCAATGATATTCCGCGCCAATTGTCCATGGGGATCGGAAGCTCGATGCTACAGAACGTCGAGTTACATGATGGCATGGAGGTAATGGATTTTGGTGCCGGAACCGGACTTATTACCGCACACGTCACTGACAAGGTCGGCAAGATAACCGCCGTGGATGTCTCCGAAGCCATGCTTGAAAAGCTGGCCTCCAAGGAGGAACTCAAAGGGAAGGTCGAAATTATCTGTCAGGACATACTTGAGAAACCTCTCGATAGAAAATTCGATCTCATTGTCAGCGCCATGGCCATGCATCATGTCAAAGATACTGATCAATTACTGGCACGATTTTCCGAGCACCTGAAACCCGGTGCACGAGTGGCCCTTGCTGACCTGGATACAGAGGATGGTGATTTTCATCCCGAAGATGTTGAAGGTGTCTATCATTCGGGCTTTGATCGTGAGGAGTTGATGGAAAAGATGCAGTCCAATGGATTTAGGAATATCCGCTTCACAACTGCGTATACACTTGAGAAGGATACCAAGACCTATCCTATTTTCCTCGCCCTTGCGGACAAAGGTTAACCGATAGCTTGTCTGACACACCTATTATAGATAGACGCTGTTGCAAGTGGTTGGCGCGTGTGATGGTCTAACATGCCTCTTTTAACTTGCATGTAGGACACAATACGCAAAGGTCAATCTATATCGAGTTTATCCGATGAAATACCAGAGGGCATCAGGTAAATGTGCAAGTGAAAGAAGCCTCCGGCATGGTTCAAAAGTGGTGGATAGACCTCCACTTTGTCTACCAGCATTGCAAACAGTGGTTGGCATGCAATGCTGGTACACCACTATTGTCTATCTATGTGACACTACGATGAGATATAGTTTACTGACCTTCGTCGAGGGCATATTCTCCGGCTTCATACGCTTCAATCACCTTCAAGGCCCTCGCCACATCATCTTCTTCCACGCTGAGAGTGACTAAGCCGGAAACAGGAAGCTCACCTATGCCTCCGGAGAGGTATTCACCATTGACGAAAATCTCTATGCCTTCTTGCTCGAGCAAGCCTTTCAATAGATTGGCCTCAACATTATTGGAGGCTTCGTAGATATTTCTCATGCGATTTATCCTTGAGCTGTCATTGGCCGGGCGAAAAAGTAAGCGAAAGGAATTGCAAGTGGTCCGAATGCGATCCCCATAACTGCCCAAAAGGTGTAATTGGCCTGTTTGCGTCGTGCCAGGTAATAACAAATAAAGGCTGAAACGATAGAGGATACAAGGGTGAGTGCTACAAAACTCATTTCCATTTCTCCCAGGAACGTCTTGTGCGTTCACAAGTCATGTAATGCAAAGCGTAAATCTGTCTGCCAAACCCGTCAATAGAGTTATTGGTTCAAGTCCTCACTACCTTGAGTGCTTCTTCCAGGCAGCTGGGACACATTCCATGTGTCAGCTCGGGTGGAAGCGGATTCTCCATCAAATGCAAGGCGCGAACCGCATCCTCGAGTTCCATCCACTCACCTCTGTGTACTTCTACCTTGTTGCACCAACTGCAGAAGTTCAACATTGCTTCGCTGTGATCAATACTAGCGTCAAGAATCTCAAGTCTTTCTCTAGGCTCTTCGCGAATCAGGCATGTTGTAATTTCGATATCGCCAGCAGTACCACCTCCTGGACTGATATGCATTTGCATATGACGACGAGCTGTAGGTGAGTCACATCGAAACGGCAATTGAATTGCTTTTGCACTTGCACGAGCTTGTGAAATCAGTAGTTGCGTCAAGTGACGGGTGGTATGGCCGGTAATAAAGCCATAGAGTGATTTATTGAGAATCGATGATACTGTCAGATCAGCCGCACCATTTTTCTTCGCAAACTCGTTCCACGGGGCTTCCTCTGCGTAGATGATGATATCATCCGCATCAATGTGATAGCTCATACAAGCCTGTTTGTTCACTTGAGTACTGATAGTCATTTCCACATGTCAAGGAGTGTTCACACGGCCCTTCCCTGGCATGTATGTCCAGCGCATATAGTAACCTCCCTCCTCCATGCGGGCATAGATAGAATGCACACGAGCTTACCATATAGCGCTGAATTACAACCGCTGCAGCTCAGCCAATATCCCGCCAAAATACGGTTGACCGCGATGAATCCAGGCTTAATGGTCTGTTTTGTATGGAATTTGTAGTGAGTGGCGTCGGCGCTGTAGGGCAGAATTGCCCTATTAGCTGGGTGAAGACTGCTGGCAATAGATATTGCCTCGCATCTGCTTGTACTCACTGTTTAAAAAGCGCCGGGGGCTGTGCTGGCGATGAAATAGCTGGGCCTCATGACGATACGTGCCTCCGCAGAGTCTTCGGGCCTGTTGATGCCACTTCTGCTCGAGCCGTTCTACCGCGGCTCCGGTTTCAGCCGTGACATTGAGAAAGAAAATCCCTGATTGAAGCCTCTCCACCTCGATATCGCGTTCGACAAATAATACGGGGACGCAGGCGGATAGTGAAAATCCAAGCAATAAGGCCGCAAAAATATGAATGGTGCGCAAGACTAAAAGATCCTTTTTTCACACACTTCGACTAATAATAGTCTCTTTTGCACAGCATTTCCCTGATCGTTGACAGACTCAACAAATCTGTCCCGCATATCGCAGCGCTTTTTACCGTCCGATTTGAGTTACCGGACTAGACCCGATAATTGGGGGCTTCCTTGGTAATTGTCACATCGTGGACATGGCTTTCGATCATACCGGCGTTTGTGACGCGTACGAACTCGGGTTTGGTGCGCATCTCCTCCACGCTGGCGCAGCCGGTGTAACCCATGGATGAGCGCAGTCCGCCCAGCATCTGGTGAATCACCGGCTGCATGGGCCCCTTGTAGGGGACACGGCCCTCGATCCCTTCCGGCACCAGTTTCTCGGCCTCGGTGCTGTCTTGGAAATAACGGTCGGAGGAGCCTTGTGAACCGCCCATGGCGCCCAGCGAGCCCATTCCTCGATATGACTTGTAGGAGCGACCCTGGAACAGTTCGACCTCGCCCGGGGCCTCCTCGGTACCGGCGAACATGGATCCGACCATGACGCAGTAGGCACCGGCGGCAATGGCCTTGGACATATCGCCCGAGTAGCGGATGCCGCCGTCGGCGATAAGCGGCACGCCGGTGCCGGCCAGCGCGGCGGCCACGTTGTCAATGGCGGAGATCTGCGGAACACCGACACCGGCGACGATGCGGGTGGTACAAATCGAGCCGGGCCCGATGCCGACCTTAACCGCGTCAGCGCCCGCTGCTACGAGGTCCTTGGCCGCCTGGGCCGTGGCGATATTGCCACCAATGACCTGTACCTCGGGGAAGGTCTGCTTAACCCACTTGACGCGGTCCAGCACGCCCTGGGAATGACCGTGGGCGGTGTCGACGACGATGACGTCGACGCCGGCCTTGACCAGGGCCTCTACGCGCTCCTCGGTACCGGCCCCCGTGCCCACGGCGGCGCCACAACGCAGTCGGCCCTGGTCATCCTTGCAGGCGAAGGGCTTGTCAGTGGCCTTCTGGATATCCTTGACCGTGATCATGCCACGCAGTTTGAAATCGTCATTGACCACCAACACCTTCTCGATGCGGTGGGTGTGTAGCTTTTCCAGCACCTCTTCCTTGCTCGCCCCTTCCTTGACCGTCACCAGCTTGTCCTTGGGGGTCATGATCGCGGAGACGGGGGAGTCATGTCGGGTCTCGAAACGCAGATCGCGACTGGTGACGATACCGACCAGATCCTCACCGTTCACCACCGGAAGGCCGGAGATATGGTAAGAACGCGTCAAGTTGAGAACATCGCCAATGCTCATGTCCGGGCTGACGGTGATGGGCTCCTTGATGACCCCGCTCTCGAACTTCTTGACCATGCGCACCTGGTTGGCCTGCTCCTCGGCGGTCATGTTCTTGTGAATAATGCCGATGCCACCCTCCTGGGCCAGGGCGATGGCCAGGCGTCCCTCGGTGACGGTATCCATGGCGGCGGACACCAGGGGGATATTCAGCTCGATGTCCCGCGTGATCTTTGTCTTCAGGTTCACGTCCTTCGGTAGTACTGTGGAGTGAGCGGGTACTAACAGGACATCGTCGAATGTGAGGGCTTCCTGGGCAATGCGCATAATGTGGCTTCCGGGACTGATAAAATATTAACGCGTTATTATAGAGTTTGACGAAATAGCGGTAAACTGGTTAGTCTATCGGATAGGGATTACAGCCCCTTATGCTGTACACGATAGAACGCGCTATAAAAATAAGCGACCATTTGGAGGAACAAACATGAAAAAGATTGCTATCCTGGCCGCATCTTCCCTGATCGCCCTGTCTGCCTGTGCCAGCGGACCGAGCAAGGAAGAGGTCACTCCAGTAATTGAATCCGCCAAGGCGGAAAATGCCGCAGCCAAGAAAATGGGCTTCATGTGGCGTGATGCCGGCAAGATGATCAAGAAGGCCGAGGCCGCCCTGAAAGAAGGCGATACCGCCCAGGCCATGAAGCTGGCCAAGAAGGCCGAGTTCCAGGGCAAAATGGCCCAGATCCAGGCCAAGGAGCAAGCCAACGCCGGTCCTGCTTTCTAAGACCCGTTGGAACTGCTTCATAAAAAGGCCAGTTGATACCGGCCTTTTTTATTTCCCTTCGTTCAAATGGTCCAAACCTTTATACACATTCATTCAGTATG
>JABURT010000014.1 GCA_014762495.1 Gammaproteobacteria bacterium
CGTAGCTTTCTACGGGATGAAATCCATTTCCCTCTCCTGAGCGGGCGCCTTAACGACTTCAGGAGATTCCTCGCTCCACTCGAAATGATCCGCCACGGGCGGACCGCCGGCGCGTATTTCGCCACTATTGCGAGTTCGTCATTTCGACCGCAGGGAGAAATCTCGGACTCCTTTACCGTCAATACCGCTTTGGTACCCCGCTGCATGTTGCAGGGAGTTTCATTATAAACGAGTCAGCGCTATCACACAGCGCTCAACAGTCTGATAAACTCATCTTTGTGTTTTATTTAAAAAGCTCTTCTTTTACCGTTTTTAATACTATGGGCATGGACTTGGCCACCTCGGGAGAAAGATCCATAGACCAGTCAATGCGGGCCGGTTCAACTCCGACCACGACAATTTCAGGTATGTCAGATCTTTGGGTAAGCGCCAGCGCCCGGGAAAGATCAAAGCCATGCATTGACGCAATACTGGCTGATCGGGCCATGTCCTCATAGGGAATCAGGTACACGGAGCCCGGAGCGCCATCGGCCTTCACGGCGTCCACCACAACCACTCGATCGGCGGTTTCCAGCGCCGGAAGCGCGTCGAGAATGGCGGTGCCTATGTCCAGCACCGTGACATCTTCCAGGCTTTCATCATCAGAGAGGGCGTGAGCCGCATGCACGCCCACACCCTCATCCGCGAGGAGTAAATTCCCTAATCCGAGAACATACCTGATCATATTTGTTTACCGGCATCCTCCCGCTTGAATGACCACGGGCTGTTTTTTAGGCCGCATGACATGCACCGCGCATGATAAACATGGATCAAAAGAGTGGATGACGCGTAGAGCCTCTATAGGCCGATCGGCGTCTTTCACGGGTGTACCGATCAACGCCTGCTCCATGGGTCCCGGCTGGTTGGCTCCATCCCGGGGAGACGCGTTCCAGCAGGTTGGGGTGATCACCTGATATCGGGTGATTGCGCCGCCGGAAAATTCAACCCAGTGACCGAGGGCCCCGCGGGGCGCTTCAGTCCACCCAAAACCCGATCCGGACCCGGAAAAACCGCTGTAGACCGGCTGGCCTGCCTGTAATTCATCCAGCCATCCGTTCATCGCCTGGGCTACCTTGAGCGCCTCCTGGGCCCGGGAAGCGTGCCGATCCATTACGGATACTCCATTG
>JABURT010000013.1 GCA_014762495.1 Gammaproteobacteria bacterium
CGGTGCAGGACCTGATCGACGAGCTCGACGCGCCCCCGCGGCAGGTCTTCCTGGAGATGGTGGTCATGGAGCTGACGGTCGATCATTCCAACGCGCTGCACGTGGATCTGCTCGGCGGACTGGCGCAGCTCTTCGGCACGAGCGCGATGGGCTTCTTCCACGCGGGCGTGGCGCCCTCGAGCGAGAACCTCCTCAACGGGCTCCTCTTCGGCGTGACGGGCGACGACGTGAGCGGGCTGAGCCTGAACGGGGAGTCCGTCCCGCAGTACGGCGCGCTCATCCACGCGCTGGCCGGGACGACCCAGGCCGACATCCTGTCGACCCCGCACGTACTCGTGCTCGACAACCGCGAAGCGAGCATCAACATCGGCCAGTCGGTCCCGCTCCAGGGCTCGAGCGTGCCGGGCTTCAACCCGCTCCTGACCGGCGCCGACGACGCGAGCGCGGCGGCCGCCGCGTCGGCCTTCACCTCGAGCAGCACGAGCGGCGGCCGTCGAGACACCGGCACCATCGTGGAGGTGACGCCGCACGTGAACGACGACGGCGAGATCCGCCTCGAGATCCGGGCCGAGGACTCGCGCGCGGCCGACTCCGCCGAGGGCAACCTGAACGCGACCATCTTCAACCAGAGCGTGGCCGAGACCGAGCTGGTCGCGCACGACGGTCAGACGGTGGTGATCGGCGGCCTCACGCGCGACCAGACCGAGCTGATCCGTAGCGGCGTGCCGATCCTGAGCGACATCCCCATCCTCGGCGCGCTCTTCGGCCGCACCGAGGAGCGCACCGTCCGACGCAACCTCCTGTTCTTCGTCACCCCCTGGGTGATCCGCTCCCCCGCGGACCTTCGCGCCATCGTCGAGCGGCGCATGCGCGAGCGCCGTGAGCTGATCGAGCGCCAGATGGCCTTCTCCGACGACTGGAGCCCCCCGGTCGACTACTCGCGAACCCGCGGCCTCGTCGCAGAGATCCTCACCACGCTCGAACAAGACGACGTCGTCGCGGCGAACGTCGCGGCGCCCCCCGAGCATACCGTCCGCCCGCCGATCGACGCCGCGCCCGTAGCGGACTGAACGGCACGCGATGGCGAAAGCGAAAGCAGAAGCCGCAGCGGCGGCAGAACCGGCGGCAGAACCGGCGGCAGAACCGGCGGCAGAACCGGCGGC
>JABURT010000012.1 GCA_014762495.1 Gammaproteobacteria bacterium
GCGTGCGAGCCGTTCCCGTAGATCGGCGCTGATCGCGCGACTCTTCTCGTGACCCTGGTGGCCTCGCGCCGCTGGGGTCCGTCTGCGTTGTCGTAGACGTTCCAGCGGGGCCGTTTCAGGGCGTCGAGACAGCAGCTCGGAGCACGCCACGGCTCCCGATCCGGGCCCGGACGAGGCCGCAACGTCGAATCGGGCGCAGCAATCGCAATCAAAGTTGCGTCGGTACCAGGGGCCGAAGTTTCTTCGGCGCAGCTTCGGATTTGCGCAAGGTCTGTGACAACTGAGGGACCGCCACCGAAGCGAGAAAATCTCCCCGCGCTTCCCACCGTCCCACGAGCATGAAGCAGGCACACCGACGGCATCACCCGCCGCCGTGGCAATCGGCCGCGGAGGCATGCGGCGACTGTGGCGAAACGCTGCCCGACGACGCGTTCTTCTGCGGCGCATGTGGGGCAGCGCGGCACGAGGACCCCCGGCTGGGGAGCATGGCGCTCGAGCGCTACCGCCTCACCGAGGAGGTCGGTGCCGGCGCCATGGGCACGGTCTATCGGGCGGAGCAGCGTGTGGGGCGCTTCACACGCGAGGTGGCGGTGAAGGTCCTGCACTCGGACTTCGCGCGATCCCAGGCGGTGCGCGCGCGCTTTCACCGAGAGTGCGAGCTGGTCACGAAGCTCTCGCACCCCAACACCATCCGCTTCTACGACTTCGGGGAGCTCGACGACGGGGCGCTCGCGATCGTGATGGAGCTCGTGCGCGGTGAGTCGCTCGCGGAGCGGATCGCGCGTGGGCCGATCCCGTTCGAGGAGGCGCGCTCCATCCTGACGCAGGTGGCCGGCGCGCTCGCGGAAGCCCACGCCGCCGGGATCGTGCATCGCGATCTCAAGCCCGACAACGTGCTGCTCTTCGAACGCCCCGGCGCGAGAGCGCCCGGCGTGAAGGTGCTCGACTTCGGAGTCGCCAAGGCCCCCGAGACGAACGACCCCGACGCGCCCGCCATCACGTTCCGCGGCGAGGTCCTCGGCACGCCCGCGTACATGAGCCCCGAGCAGATCGCTGGGCGGCCGCTCGACGCGCAGAGCGATGTCTACGCGTTCGGGGTGCTCGCCTACGAGATGCTCACGGGCTCGCTCCCCTTCGAGG
>JABURT010000042.1 GCA_014762495.1 Gammaproteobacteria bacterium
TCCACCGAGCTGCTCCGCGGCGACACGCCGGAGGCCAAGCGCTACTGGTTCCGGCCGCCCGAGGGCCTGCGCTGGGCGCTGCTACGGCCATTGACGCACGTCCCCGGCGTCGGGCACCACAGCGGGATGCGATGATCACCGATTCAGGCTCAACGTTCTTGACGGAGCCATCGGCGCGAAAGCCCCAGCACCAGAAGAGATGAACATGTGGCTCCACGGAAAAGCAGAACTGGATGTCTGGGAGTTCGAGTCGGCTCACGTCACGACCCCGCGCACCCATGTCGTTCCCGGCCTGACCGCCGCCGGGAAACTGCGCAAGGGGATCAAGCATCGGCACCGCCTTGACGTCGGACCTGTGAAAATGATGGCGGCGCTCGCTCGGTCGGGTGCGACCTTGAGCCCGGACGCCACGGTGGGCTTCTGGCGAGCAGCAGGAGCGGCCGCGCGCTTCCAAGAAGCCTGCACGCGAAGCGGCCGCAACATGCTGGCTACGGCGGGTCTCATCGGGCACCTCAGAGACTCGACCCGGACGGCGCTCGCGGGGGATCTCGGACAGGCGTTCACGTGGCTCTTGGCGGTGGAGCACTTCAAAAACACCGCGGTGGTCGACTTCGGGCGAGGCTGCTCCTTGTTGAGCCCGGCAGTACCTGGCCCAGGTCTCGGCGACCAACGGCCGGACTTCATGGCCTCGTCCGTACCTTGGACGAAGATCGCGCTCTTCGAGAGCAAGGGCACGATCCAGGCAAGCCTCGATGAGGTTCAGTGGCGCGACGGCCTGGCCGGGGGCCTGGATCAGACGAGTTCCGGCGACAGGTGGCTCACCGCGCACGGACAGGCAGGCGTGGTTTCGCAACAGCTCGCCGTGTCTTTCGCGCTCGTCGAACAACCCTGCAGCGCCGCGGCCTTCGCCGATCCAGAAGACCCCACTCCGGGTGAACTGCCTGCGTCCAGCCGGCTCGCGCTCGTTCGCGCGCACTTCGGCGCCTGGGCTGCCGCTGGTGGAGGTGTCGCCCTCGCCGAGCGCCTCTGGCACCCTGAAGTCGCGGCATCGGTTCTCGAGGAGAGCATCGCGCCGCTGCCGACGGTCGTGCTCCGCAACCGCCCCATGCGGTTGCTCATGCCCGACGAGCCGCTG
>JABURT010000141.1 GCA_014762495.1 Gammaproteobacteria bacterium
GATTGACCGGGGCCTCGTGCCCCGGTGTTCATTTCCGTATGTAATACTTTCCATCAGCAAATAAACAAGAAAACGAGGAAGGATATATGGCCGCTCGTGAAGGTAACCTGGAAGCACCGACTCGCCACCCCCTGGACTGGAAGAGCGAGGATTTCTGGAACGAAGAATCCCTGTTTAATGAACTCGAGCGCGTCTACGACATCTGCCACGGCTGCAGACGTTGTGTCAGCCTGTGTAACTCTTTCCCGACCCTGTTTGACCTTGTGGATGAATCGCCGACCTTCGAAGTGGATGGCGTTAAAAAAGACGATTACTGGAAGGTCGTTGAGCACTGCTATCTCTGCGATCTTTGTTATATGACCAAGTGTCCCTACGTTCCTCCGCATGAGTGGAATGTCGATTTCCCACACCTGATGCTGCGCGCCAAGGCCGTGCACTATAAGAAACACGGCACCAGTGTGCGCAACAAGTTCCTGTCCTCCACCGATGCGGTGGGTAACTTTGCCGGCATCCCGGTGGTGGCGCAGGTGGTGAATACCGCCAACAGCATCAAGCCCGTGCGCAAGGTGATGGAAGGTGTGATGGGTGTGCATGCCGACGCCGTGCTGCCCAAGTTTCACAGTAAGACCACACGCAAGCGTCTGAAGAATCACGAGTCGGATCTAAAGCCCGAGGCCGTCGAGGGTACTACCGGCAAGGTGGCTCTGTTCGCAACCTGCTATGGCAACCGCAACGAGCCCTACCTGGGCGAAGACCTGGTCAAGGTCTACGAACACAACGGCATTCCCGTGACCCTGGTAGAGAAGGAACAGTGCTGCGGCATGCCCAAGCTGGAGCTGGGCGACCTCGAATCCGTAAATGCGGCCAAGGAAGCCAATATCCCGCAACTCTTGAAGATGGTGGAACAGGGCTACGACATCGTCGCCCCGGTTTCTTCCTGTGTGTTGATGTTCAAGCAGGAATTGCCGCTGATGTTCCCCGATGATCCCGATGTGCAGAAGGTCAAGGAACACATCTTCGACCCGTTCGAATACCTGGCCCTGCGTGACAAGGGTGGCAAGCTCAATACCGACTTCAAGAACGGATTGGGCAAGGTGGCCTATCATGTGGCCTGTCACCAGCGTGTACAGAATATCGGTATGAAGACTCGCGATGTGTTGGGCAAGATCCCCGATACTGAAATTACTCCTATCGAGCGTTGCTCCGGTCACGACGGCACCTACGCGGTGAAGAAGGAATATCACGAGATATCCATGAAGATCGCGCGCCCGGTGGTGAACAAGGTCAAGCAGATGGAGGCAGTTCACTACACCAGCGATTGCCCCATGGCCGGCCACCAGATCGAAAACGGTATGAAAGACGGTAGTGAGCCCGAGCATCCGATCACGCTGATGCGTAAGGCCTACGACTTATAATCTGTATTGGAAACAGGGTGTAACCTTATGAGCAAATTGACACGAGATGATCTGTACAGCCTGGAAGAATATTCCAAGGTTCGTCCCGAGTTCCGTGGCAAGGTCATGGAGCACAAGAAGAGTCGTAAACTGCACCTCGGTGATCACGTGACTCTGTATTTCGAAGACCGTTTGACCATGCAGTACCAGATCCAGGAGATGCTACGTGCCGAGCGCATCTTCGAATCCGAGGGCATACAGGAAGAGCTGGATGCCTATAATCCGCTGATCCCTGACGGCAGCAATCTTAAGGCGACCATGATGGTGGAGTATTCCGATGCCGACGAACGCAAGGAAGCCCTTGCGAAACTGATTGGCATCGATGATCAGATCTACCTGCAGGTGGAAGGTTTCGACAAGGTCTACCCGATTTGTGATGAGGACCTTGAGCGCGATACCGATGAGAAGACCTCTTCGGTCCACTTCATGCGCTACGAGTTGAGCCAGGATATGGTCAAGGCCCTGAAGGACGGTGCGGCCATGAACGCCGGTGTGGAACATGAGCACTATCGCGTCGACGTCACCCCCATCCGTCAGGACATCCGTGACTCCCTCACTACGGATCTGGAGCTTGGTCACTAGGCCATCGAAAGTTCACGGCGGCGAAGGCCGCCGTATCCGCCTTTCTACATCCCCGTCTCAGCGCTGTGGTATCATGGCGCCATGATTTCCATCATTAAGCGCATCCTGGGCCGAGCCCCTACGAGCGGTACGGCTCCTGGCAGCGGTAACCCGGTCATCCCTCGCGAACAGCACAGCATTAGCCGTTCGGGTATTAGCGAGAGTGCGTTGAAGGTGCTCTATCGTCTCAAGGGTGCCGACTTCGAGGCCTACCTGGTGGGCGGTGGTGTGCGTGATCTGTTATTGGGGCGTGAGCCCAAGGACTTCGATATCGCCACCGACGCGACCCCGGAGCAGGTACGTAAACTGTTTCGAAACAGCCGCATCATTGGTCGTCGCTTCAAAATTGTTCATGTACGCTTCGGTCGAGAGATCATCGAGGTGGCCACCTTTCGCGGCCATCACGACCAGGGCGATGGCGGCAAGCTATCGGATGAGGGCATGATCCTTAGTGATAATGTCTACGGTAGTCTGGAACAGGATGCCTGGCGACGGGACTTTACCGTCAACGCCCTGTACTACAACATCCGTGACTTCTCGGTGGTGGACTACACCGGTGGGATGGTCGATCTCAAGAACGGGATGTTGCGTCTGATCGGTGATACCGAGGAGCGCCTGCGTGAAGACCCGGTGCGCATGCTGCGCGCGGTCCGTTTCGCGGCCAAGCTCGGATTCCGCATCGACCCGGAGGTTGAGACGGGTATCGATGAACTGGGCTTTTTACTACGTGAGATCCCGCCCGCGCGTCTGTTCGAAGAGGTGCTGAAGCTGTTTCTGAGTGGGCATGCGGTCGCCAGCTTCGAAGGGCTGCGCCATTACCGCCTGTTCGAGCACCTGTTCCCGGCCACCGAGGACAGCCTGGCCCGTGAAGAGAACGGCTTTCCCATCGGTTTTATCCTGCGTGCCCTGGAAAATACCGATATACGAATTGCACAAGACCGTCCCGTGACCCCGGCCTTTCTACTTGCGGCCCTGTTATGGGAGCCGATACGAAACCTTGCACGCCAGGAAATGGACGCCGGCCTGCCTCCGTTTCAGGCCTTCCATGCCGCTGCCGACGTGGTGTTGCAAGAGCAATCCAGCCATGTTGCCATCCCGCGCCGCTTCTCGGTTGTGATGCGAGAGATCTGGGTACAGCAATCCCGCTTCGAGCGTCGCCAGGGCAAACGAGCCTTTGCCCTGCTGGCCCATGATCGATTTCGCGCCTCCTATGATTTCCTTCAGTTGCGTGCCGAGAGCGGCGAGGCCGACATGCAACTGGTTGAGTGGTGGACGCAATTCCAGCAGGTCAAGGAATCGGAGCAGCGTGCCATGGTCAAGGCCCTTCAACCCGAGGGGGGCGGGCAGGGCAGGCGTCGCCGAGGGGGGCGTAAGCGGAGCTCGCAGACCTCATGAGCACACGCTGCTATGTCGCTCTGGGCAGTAATCTGCAACAACCCAATCTGCAACTCGATTTCGCCATCAAGGCGATGAGTGGGCTGGATGCGACTCGACTGATCAGCCAATCGTCCTATTATCGAAGCAGGCCCATGGGTCCGCAGGATCAACCCGATTATCTCAACGCCGTGGCCGAACTTGAGACCGGGCTGGAAGCCGAGGCCCTGCTGGATCGCCTGCAGGCCATCGAGATGGAACAGGGGCGCGAGAGAACCCGTCACTGGGGGCCTCGCACCCTCGATCTTGATATTCTGCTCTTTGGCGATGAAGTCATCGACAGCGAACGACTGAAGGTCCCTCACCCAGGATTGTTTCAGCGCAACTTTGTCCTGTATCCTTTGCACGAAATCCGTCCCGGACTCATCTTTCCCGATGGTCAGTCCCTGGCGGAGCTGATTGAGAATTGCCCGGCCGATGGGTTGGCGCGTATGGAAAGCGAGTAATGCAGAGTTCCCATCCACAGTACATAGTGGTTGAAGGCCCTATTGGTGTCGGTAAGACCAGCCTGGCCCACCGCCTGGCGCAGAGCTTCGGTAGCGAACTGTTGCTGGAGGGACCGGAAGACAATCCATTCATCGATCGCTTTTATGAAAATCCGCGCACCGCGGCGCTTCCCACCCAGTTGTTTTTCCTGACCCAGCGTGTGCGCCAGATGCAGGAGCTGCGACAGGGCGATATGTTCAACCCCGTGCGTGTCGCCGATTTCCTGATCGAAAAGGATCGCCTGTTCGCCGAGTTGACCCTGGACGATGATGAGCTGCGGCTGTATGACCAGATCTACAACAATATGGCCATCGAGGCGCCTGTGCCCGACCTAGTGATTTATCTGCAGGCACCGGTGGAGGTTTTGCTCGAACGTATCGCGCGGCGCAATCGATCGTATGAGCGGGCCATCGACAGCGGTTACCTGCAGCGCCTGGTGGATGCCTATGCGCGCTTCTTCCACGACTACTACGGTGCACCGCTATTAATAGTCAATGCCGCAGAAATCGACCTGGTCAAGAATGATCACGACTATACTTCCCTGTTGGAACAGGTGAAATCCACGCCCCGTGGCCGCCATTTCTTTAACCCACTGCCGCTGGAGTTGTCATGAGCCCGCGCAAGATCACCGTCTCGACACTGAAACAGATGAAGGCCGAGGGCGAACGCTTTGCCGTCCTCACCGCATATGACGCCAGCTTCGCCTACCAGCTGGAGCAAAACGGAGTCGAGGTGATCCTGGTGGGCGATACCCTGGGGATGGTGATTCAGGGCCTGGATACCACGCTCCCGGTGAGCATTGATGATGTCATCTACCATACCCGCGCCGTACGACGGGGCGCCACTTCGGTGTTGATCATGGCCGACATGCCCTTTATGTCCGATGCGACACCGGAGCTGGCGGTACGAAATGCCGGACGCCTGATGAAGGAGGGCGGCGCCCATATCGTCAAGCTGGAGGGAGGCGCCAACCAGGAGGAGGTCGTGCGCCGCCTCAGTGAACTGGGGATCCCGGTGTGCAGCCACCTTGGCCTGCAGCCGCAGTCGGTGCACAAGCTGGGGGGCTACAAGGTACAGGGACGCGAGGCGAGCATGGCCGAGCAGATCCTGAGCGATGCCGGCAGGCTGGTGGAGGCCGGAGCCGATATGTTGCTGCTGGAGTGCGTGCCACGGGAACTGGCGGCCCAGGTGACAAACTCGGTGTCGGTGCCGGTGATCGGCATCGGAGCCGGCCCCGATACCGACGCCCAGGTACTGGTCCTCTACGATATGCTCGGTATTACGCCCGGACATCGACCTAAATTCTCCCATGACTTTCTGGCCGGTTCAGAATCCATCGCCGACGCCATCCAGGCCTACGTCGAATCGGTCAAGCAAGGCAGCTTCCCCGACGCCGAGCACAGCTTTAAATAAGACACCCTCATAACGACATCGCCATGCATACCGAGCATCATATTCGCAACGTGCAACGCCTCGTCAATGACTGGAAACGACAGGGGCATAGCGTGGGATTTGTTCCTACCATGGGTAATCTGCATGCCGGACACCTGGCTCTGGTCAAGCGAGCTGCCCAGTTGGCGGACAAGGTGGTGGTTAGCATCTTTGTCAATCCCATCCAGTTCGCTCCGAGCGAGGATTTCGATAGCTATCCGCGCACCCAGGAGCAAGATGCAATGGCCCTGGCCGAGGCCGGGGTGGACCTTCTGTTTGCTCCCAGCGTATCCGAGATGTACCCAGCGGGGGTGGAACAACAGACGCGGGTCTGCGTGGGGCACATCGGCGACATTCTCGAGGGGGCATCACGACCCGGATTTTTTACCGGCGTGGCGACCGTGGTGAATAAACTGTTTCACATCGTACCGGCTGACCTGGCCGTATTCGGTGCCAAGGACTACCAGCAGTTGCAGGTTATACGTCGCATGGTGGACGACCTTAGTATGAATATTGATATCATCGATGCCCCCATCGTGCGTGAGACAGATGGCCTGGCAATGAGCTCGCGTAACGGCTATCTGGGCCAGGCGGAACGACAGGCTGCGCCGCAACTCTACCGCTTGTTATGCGAAGCGCGTGAACGAATCCTGGCAGGCGACACCGATTTCCGTGCGATTGAGAACGCAATGACGGACAAATTGAACGACTGCGGCTATCGCACCGATTACGTCTCCATCCGTCGTACCGTGTCGCTGGAGCCGGCCCAGGCGGGCGATACCTCGCTGGTGGTGCTGGTCGCTGCCTGGCTCGGCAATACCCGTCTTATCGATAATATTGCCGTTGAAATTCAATAAGTTGTAAACAATTATCGGCTTGCAGCATTGAAACCCATGTCGGTGGGCCTCATAATATGCGGGTTAGATATTCAGTTAGGATAGAGTGATGCAATCGATCATGCTCAAGGCCAAGATTCATCGTGCCTCAGTAACCCATTCGGAGCTGGACTATGAAGGTTCCTGCGCGATTGACAGCACGCTGCTGGATGCCGCTGGTATCCGTGAATACGAGCAGATTCATATCTACAATATCGCCAATGGCGAGCGTTTCGTCACCTATGCGATCCGTGCCGAGGCCGGTAGCGGTATCATCTCCATTAACGGTGCCGCGGCACATAAGGCCAATCCCGGAGACCTTGTAATTATCGCTGCCTTCAGCAGTTTGAGTGAGGAAGAGCTGCAGGTCTACAAGCCCAAGCTCATCTATGTGAACGAGCGCAACGAGATCAGCCATACCGGAGATTCGATACCGGTGCAGGCGGCTTAAATATTTTCATTTATTAAAAAGGCGGGACATCATGTCCCGCCTTTTTTATTTGTCTGAATTTTCTGTATCAGCCTGTGTTACGCATGCCGGCAGCAATGGCGTTGATCGTACGCAACAGGGGATTTAACCACATTTCACGCTCGGCCTCCGGCAGTGATTCATCGCGATAGCGCTTAATGAGAGTCACCTGGATATGGTTGAGCGGGTCCAGGTAGGGATCGCGGCGACTCAGCGAAAGTGCCAGAGTCGGGGTCTCTTCCAGCAGGTAACTGGCATTGGCGACTTCAAGTACCTGTTTAACGGTGCGGAAGTACTCATCGCGTATGGCGGTATAGATGTTGTCTGCTGTCTTCTTGTCCTCGCATAGCTGCGCGTACTGCTCGGCGATTTGCATCTCAGCCTTAAACAGGGACATCTGGGTGTTGGAGAGCAGGGAGCGGAAGTAGGGCCATTCCTGATACATCTTCTGCATCTTCGCCAGTTTTTCCGGCTCGTTGTTGCGCCATGCCTCCAGTGCCGTGCCGATGCCAAACCAGGCCGGCAGGGTGTGGCGTGACTGGGCCCAGCTGAAGACCCAACCGATGGCACGTACCGAGGACTTGGAACGATCCCCCTTCTTGCGGTGCGAGGGGCGCGAGCCGATATTCAGCATGCTGATTTCAGAGACCGGTGTGGCCTCGTAGAAGTAGTCGAGGAAGCCAGGCGTCTCGTCGGTCAAACCACGGTAGCTGGCCTCACCGGTCTGTGCCAGCCTGTCCATGATACCGAGGTAGTCCTTACGCTCCTCCGGTACATCCATGATCAGGTTACGACTGGCTCGAATCAGGCCGGAGGCCCCCATGGTCAGTTCATAAACGGCGGTTTCCGGGTTGCTGTATTTGTATGCCAGCACCTCGCCCTGCTCGGTAAACTTGACGAGGCCGTTCACGGTGCCAACCGGTTGCGACAGGATGGCATCGTGGGTCGGGCCGCCGCCACGACCGATGGTACCGCCGCGTCCATGGAACAGGCGACAGATCACGCCACGCTCGCTGGCCAGCGTGGTAACCTTTTTCTGGGCATTGTAGAGGTTCCATGACGAGGCCAGGATGCCGCCGTCCTTGCACGAATCGGAATAGCCTAGCATCACTTCCTGCAGGTTGCCCGAGACCTTGAGCAGGGATAGATAGGTCTCACTGTCCAGCAACTGTCCCATGACAGGTTCGATGTGAGCCAGATCGACGATGGTCTCAAAGAGTGGGCTGATACGGATGTCGCAAAACCACTTGCCATCGCGCTTACCCGCCAGGCCCGCGATGGCGGCGAGGAACATCACCTCCATCACGTGGCTGGCGGCGTGGGTCATGGAGATGACGTAGTTGTTGAAGGCCTTTGGGCTGATCTCGCGGCGCATTTGCACCATGACGTCGAAGACATCGAGGGTTTCTCGGTTGAGTTCATCCAGCCTGTCACGGTCAAAGGTCAACTCCCCGGCCTTGTCTATCAAACCGGCCAGGGTATCGATGCGCGCCTGCTCGTCCAGGGCCGCATAGTCAATGGAGGGGTCACACAGATGCAGGACCTGGCTGACAGCGTCCGTATGGCGGGTGGATTCCTGGCGCACGTCCAGCTGCAGGAGATAGAAACCAAAGGTCTCGGCGAGACGAATAAGATCCTGCAAGGCGCCGCGGGCGGCGCGCTTGTCACCGTGTTGTATCAATGAGTCGCGAATTAGATAGAGGTCTTCCAGAAACTCGTTTTCATTGGCGTAGATCTCGGCGTCGTTCTCGAGCGAGCTTCCCTTGAGCAGGCGCTCTGCGCGGATCAGGTTGGCACGCAGGCGCTTACGCATGATGTAGAGTTTGCGCCGGTAGGGTTCTTCGGCATAGCGCTGGGGTTTGCTGTTAAAGAAGGCGGCAAATTGTGAGTTGTCCTGCTCCAGCTTGTTGGCAAAGGCCTCGGAGGGGGTGCAAAAGCGAATCGAGTGGGTCAGTAGATGACTCAATTCGTCGACCTTGCGCAAGTACTCGCGCAGGACTTCGCGATTTTGCATGCGCACGGCCATGGCGGTGGTTTCGGGTTTGACGTAGGGGTTACCGTCGCGGTCGCCGCCGGTCCAGGAACCGAACCTCAGGTAACTGGGGATCTTGATACGGGCGGCCGCTTCCTCACCATAGACACGGCCCAGGGCGCGCTCCATCTTGCGATAGGTCGATGGAATAGCCTCGAACAGGCTTTCACGGAAGTAGTAGAGATTATAGGCGATCTCATCCTGTACCTGGGGGCGCTGCACGCGCACCTCGTTGGTCTGCCACAAGATGTGGATCTGGTTCTCAAGCTCGGAAAGGACTTCCTGGCGCTCGTCCTTGCTCAGACGGTAGTCGTCCAGCCGTTCCGAGGTGACGAAGATACGGCGCAGCGATTCCATCACGGTACGGCGGCGCGATTCGGTCGGATGGGAGGTGAATACCGGCATATAGGTCAGGGTGTCGAACAGGCGTTGCAACTGTTCGGGTTCGACTCCCTGCTTGTGCAATTGGCGGAAGGTGGTATCGAAGGAACCACGCCAGAGCGGGCCGCCCTTGCGAACGGAACGGCGGCGCTGATCGTGCGAGTAGGCCTCTTCGGCGATGTTAACCAGGCTGAAATAGATACTGAAGGCGCGGACCACATGGGTCAGAGTATCGGCATCGAGCCCGTTTATGATCTTGAGCAGGCGGGCCCGTTTTTGCGGGTTATCTTCCTTGCGCAGGCTGATGAAACCCTTACGTAGAGCCTCTACCGCATTAAAGACGCGTCCCCCTGCCTCGGCCTTGAGGGCATTGCCCACCAGGGTGCCAAACAGCTTGACGCGGCTCCTGAGTTTTTTGTCGCTCTGAGCTTGTGACATATTCACTATCCAGGCTTATTAATATCTGGAAAAATCAATAAATTTCAGCCAGTTAACCTGCGGTCAATGCGGCCAAAAGGCGCTATTATAGCCTTTTATGCGGTGCAATGCGCACTTGATTGTAAAGGTCCGTGCTGTTGTTGTGATCGGACGCGAAGATGCCACGAACTTACGTCTGCTGTCGAGATAAGGCAGACTACTTTATCAGGCTTTCAACTGTTATATTTGTGTTGCAACGAAACCACTTAGTACATATGGACAAAAGGGATACACATGAGCCGCTTGCGTGATAAGCAGTCCTGGCAGGCATTGAAGGACCATTTTGACGAGGTGAAACAGGTGCATATGCGGGACCTGTTTGCCAAGGATAAGCAGCGTTTTGAAAAGTTCTCCATTAAGCGTTGTGGCATATTGCTTGACTATTCAAAGAACCGGATCACTGAAGAAACCCTGGCCAGGCTCGTAGAGCTGGCTCGCGAATCCGATCTCAGGCAGGGCATCAATGACCTGTTCAGTGGTGCTCGCGTCAATACCACGGAGCAGCGTCCGGCATTGCATACTGCGCTGAGAAATCTCTCGGGTACCTCTGTCTTCGTCGATGGAGAGGACATCATGCCCTCCATTCAGATGCAGCTGGATAAGATGCGTTCCTTCGTCAACGAGATCTATCGTGGCAGTTGGCGCGGCTATAACGGACAGGCCATCACCGACGTAGTGAACATAGGCATCGGTGGTTCAGACCTCGGGCCGGTGATGGTGACCGAGGCTCTGAAACCCTATCGCATGCCACGAGGCGTCAATGTTCACTTCATGTCCAATGTCGATGGCAGTCACGTCGTCGATATCCTAAACAGTATACGTCCCGAGACGACCCTCTTTATCATCGCTTCCAAGTCCTTCACCACTCAGGAAAGCCTGTCTAATGCCTTGACCGTGCGCCGTTGGATGGAGGATCGGGTCAAGGATAGTGACAAACTCAATCGTCACTTCATCGCCGTGACCGCTAACAAGGAAGCGGCCCTGGAATTTGGCATACCCGAAAACCATATCCTCGAATTTTGGGACTGGGTCGGGGGGCGTTATTCATTGTGGTCCGCCGTGGGCCTGTCCATCGCTATCTATCTTGGCATGGATAACTTTGAGGAACTGCTGGCCGGTGCCAACGAGATGGATATCCATTTTCGTAACAGTCCCTTCGACCAGAACATGCCCGTGCTGATGGCCCTGCTGGGGATCTGGTACAACAATTTTTTCGGCGGTCAGACCCATGCCATCCTGCCCTATGACCAACACCTGCATCGCTTTTCGGCCTATTTCCAGCAGGGCGATATGGAGAGTAACGGCAAATCCGTCACCCGTGACGGAGAGCCGGTCGACTACACCACCGGGCCTATCATTTGGGGCGAAACCGGTACCAATGGCCAGCATGCCTATTTCCAGCTCCTGCACCAGGGCACACGACCCATTTCAGCTGATTTCATCGCCCCGGTGGAGACCTACTATCCCATTAATGAACATCAGACCATTCTACTGGCCAACTTCTTCGCCCAGACCCGAGCCCTGATGATGGGTAAGACGGAGGCAGAGGTACGAGAGGAGCTGGAAGCCGAAGGCCGCTCGGTCGAGGAGATCGAACGCCTCGCCCCGCACAAGGTTCTCGAAGGTAACCGTCCCACCAATACCTTGCTGATTGACAAGATCACCCCGCGTACCCTGGGCAGTCTGATCGCACTCTATGAACACAAGATCTTCGTGCAGGGCTATATCTGGAATATCAATCCCTTCGACCAATGGGGTGTGGAGTTCGGCAAGAAGACCACTTCAGAGATCCTCGATGTGTTAATGGCGAAGCAGGATGAGGTGAAAAACTGTGATGCCTCAACCCATGGTTTGATGCAGTACTTTAAACAGAATCAGTACTAAGCCAGTGCCAGTAGGCAAAAAAAAGCCCGGCCATGAGGCCGGGCTTTTTTCGTCGTATCGTCGAATCGCAACTAAAAGTTGACGGCGAAACCGAGGTAGCCGCTGAACCCGGTGCCCGTGGCATTGGGGTCGATCACCGCGGCGAAGTTGAGGGCGTTGTTGAGGAAGCCCATACCCACGCTGTACTGGGTCAGGGTGGTAGCGAGGTCATTGGTGTAGCCCAGGCGCAGCTGCATGATCTTCCAGGCGTCGAACTCGACACCGGCGGCCATAATACGACTCTTCTCACCGAAGACGTCATTCTCGGTCAGGTCCATGTCGGCACCGACGGTCATGAATTTGCTGGTATAGCCAATACCGGCACGCATCTGCGGGGCCACCTCATAGGTGCCGCCACCGCCGAGGGCATAGCTCTTGGCCATCAGGTTACGCATGGACAGACCGAGACGAAAGGACTTGCTGACCTTCCATACCGCACCGGCATCGAGGTTGAAGTCGGAGCTAGCGTTGCTGACGGTCAGAGCCGGAATACCGGAGCCGGCCAGTTCCTGAGTACCGGTAGCGCTGGCAATGCTGACCAGCTTAGGAGTGAGGCCCACTGCGAAATCTAAGCCGGCAAGGTTGAGGGTACGGGCCAGGGAGACACCGATCTCGGTGGCGGAGACACCATTGAATTCGACGCGGGCGTCGGTGGTGAGGCTACTGGGATCGGCGTACAGGCTGGCGTCGACGGTCTCGGGTGTCAGGCTTGGGGTGCCGTCAGCGGCTCCAACGCCAACGGCGGCATCGATGTAGGACTGGGTGCTCAATGAGGCTGCCCATTCACCTAGAGTGAAGCCCAGGTTTGCCCCGATAGGTGTGGCAAGGGTATAGCTTTTCCCACCCAGGTTATTCAATGAAGTATTCAGATTGCTGTAGGCAGTATTCACGTCGTTCTGGAACTCGGCGAGTCCGGCGGCGTCTTGACTGTAGTTCGCATAGTCGAGATTTTGGAAGCTTTGCAGGCTAGTGCTGAAATCATCAATGGCGCCGGTGAGGTTTTGCGAGTCGGCATAACTCACCCCTGCACTCATGGAAAGTGAAAAATCCGCATCGGCATCCTGGGCGGCAAGCAGTGCCGGGTTGTAATAGGCGGCCGAGTCCAGGGTCGCAGTGGCCACTGAGGCACCGCCCATGGCCGCGGTACGGGCATCGATACTGGACCAGGGTGCGGCCGTTGCGGTGGTGCTGGTGAGCGCCACTGCAGTGGCGACGGCTAGGGTTTTCAGCTTCATTTTGTCCTCCCAGACAAGGTCGTAATTTAAATATCCAAATTTGTTAAATCATAACTAGCTTACGGAGTTTCTACCTATCCCTCAATTGAGGTAAGTTTCAGGCCAGCACCCGCGCTGTCTAGAGTGTAAAGGTGCCCAAATCCACTCCTTCCAGGTCCATGGTCGAGGTATCGACCACCAGGTTTCCCGAGGCATCGGTTTCCAGAATGATGGTCTGTTCGCTGCCCAATACGTCCAGAGTCATCACGGAAGTATAGTCATTCACCGCGGTGATGGTGCCGGGTAGTGACACCGTATCGGGATTGCCATCGCCGTCTATATCCACCGACGACATATCGATATTGACCGTGCCATTGCTTGTGTCGATGGTCACGTCGGCTGTGCCGCCACTACCGTCATTGAGCGTGGTGGGGGTGCTGGCATTGATGCCGGCGCCACTTAAGGCAGTACTGAGGTCGGATCGCGAAGAATAATCGGTGGTGGCACTACCGGTGGCGATGTAGTCGGCGGCGATCTGGGCGACGTCGGCCGAGGCGTTTTGTAGATTCGTCAACGTCGCCCCAGTGATCAGATCGGCAATTGCTGCCGCCTCATTGGCACTGAGGGCGGTCTGAGTGAGCATGATCGTCAGCACCTCGATGGCGCGTCCACGTGCCTCGATTTCGGCAACGGTGTGTGTTGCGGTAGAACCGAGACTAAAATGGCTGGCGTCGCCGATGAGGGACAGTAGATGGCCGATGCGAGTAGCCATGTCGGCGGCAATGGCGCCACCGTCATTTACGCCGCCGTTACTCTCGATCAGGCCGGCGGCACCACTACCTCCGGGGGTTCCGAGTGTGGCATCCACATTGGCGGTGGTACCTAGGAAGGTCTCCATATCGGGGTTACTTGCCGCCTCCCATGCAGTGACCATTGCCTCATACACATAGGGACTGAAATCATTGGCCAGGGCGGCGTTACTGGTGTTCGCATCCGTGTACCGGCGTTTCAATTCAGTGGCCATGACATGGACGGACTTATGCACCAGCCAGGCGGTTCGAATGAGGTGGTTTTGAGCCGCATCGGTGGTGGTGCTGATGTCCAGTAGATCGGCGTTCAGATCAGCCTCGGTCAGGCTGGTACCGGCGGCGGTATTCTCAGCGTTGAGAAAGGCGGTGACCTGGGCCGCTGTCATGTATCCCAGCAATGAGGTCAAAGGTGAGGTGATCTGGGACGACGCCGCGTCTGCGGCGCGAGTCAGCACGCCGCGAAATGGCTCGCCTGTAAGGGTGTCGATCCCACCTTTAATACGGATCAGTTCGCCACTGTAGGCGCCGGTGCGCAGGCAGTATTTCTCATGTGTTGTATTGCTCGAGGTGCAATAGTTGGTGCCGTCCTGGGCCACTCCAAAATAACCGTCGGCGTCGGTGCGGGCACGTGGTTCGAAGGGATCCAGGACCCCGTCGCCGGTGATGTCGAGATAGACCGTGGCGCCAGCGACGTAGCCGTCGACGGCCAGTCCTGACAGCGTGGAGGGATTGCCGCCGTCCTGGTTTGGGGCGCCGCAGGCCGCCAGTAGCACCAGTGGCAGGCCGACCAGTACAGTACGATGTATGCACTTCATGACAGCTACTCCTAGAAGTTGAAACCGATGCCCAGGTTGACGCGCAGGCTTCGGGGCATCGTCGAACCTTCGAAGGTCGTGGTATTGGTGGATTGCGCCACGTCCAGCGTCAGTATCTTGAACAGGCTAAGCCCTATATTGAGTTCAGTGAGCCCCGAACCCACCAGGTTCTTGCGCAGGCCCATGCGGAAGCGCGGTACGAGAAGTCCGCCCCATCCCTTGATGGCGTAGGCCGAACTCAGGGTCAGGTATTGTACCGGGTCACCTAGCATGTCATTGATGGCATTGAGGTCCAGGGAGGCGGCCACAATGAAGTTACCGCCGGCGCCGAGAATTGCCCCTTCGCTACGCAGCTGCGGGGTCATGACATGGGTTTCACTTAGTGATATTTCATCACTGTGGGCCACCGCTATGTAGCAGGCATCGATCTCTTCCTGCGTTGGCAGCGATGCACAATTCTGACCGATGGTCGGATAGGCAAAGCTGGCCGAGGTGAGATTGGCCAGGGTCAGGCCGGCTTGGTATTTATCCGCCTTGAGCATGACACCGAGGTCGAAATCCGAGGCGGTGGTAGTGGCGAAGTCCAGGTTGGATGGGATCGAGTCGGTGACCGTGTTGGTGGCGACATCGACGCTGACCGCGGCCAGGGTTTTGTTAGTGCCCACGCTATACATGGTGTAGCGGCCGCCTAGATAGAGTTCGCCAAAGGATGTTTGCATCAGCCGACGGCTGTATCCGAGAGCCAGGTCACCGCGATAGGCGGCTTTGGCATAGAGCGCGCCTGTGACACCAATACTGGTCGGCCCCGAAATCTGGACCGGCGTATCGAGGTATCGGGCGCTAAACTGGCTGGTAAAGTCGGCACTTAGGTAGACACTGCCAAAATTGCTGGTGCCGGTGATGAGCGGAAACAACGGCACACTGGTACCCAGGTTGGTCTTGAGCAGAAAGGAGTCACTGAAGGCGGAAAAGAAGCTGTTGAGATCGGTGGCGATGGCATTGATCTCTGTTGGCTGGATATTGCTCAGGTCGTAGGCATTGAGGGCATCGAACTCGTCCTGAGCGGCACCCAGATTACCCTGTTCGAAGGAAATACCCGTATTCAGACTCAGTGCGCTGTGCAGCCGGTAGCCCTTATCTCCGTGTGCGGCGGCGGGTGCGGCCGGGTTTTGTGTCAGGGTCAGGAGTTCCTGCGGGATAGAGACATTACCATAGCCGAGCACGGGCCCAAGGGGCTGGTAGCTCGGGAAGGCCAGGGCTGTAACGGGCAGTACACCCATCAAAAGAGCGATACCGCTAAGGCGTTTTATCACGGTCACGATTCCAAAATCAGAAATTTTATTGGTTATGAGTCCATATCATCGGTATGGAATGGAAAAATATTAACAAATTCTTTTGAAAAGACCTAAAACCGGGAGGGAGATCACAGATTTTATGGATGCCACCCCGGTAGTGAGACTGCCGGAGTGGCCGGTTTGGTAGCGATGGTCGGACTCGAACCGACACGCCCGAAGGCACGGCATTTTGAGTGCCGCGTGTCTACCAGTTCCACCACATCGCCAATGCGGGAGCCATTATAGAGAAAGGACCCCGCTCGGGAAAGGCATGATTTGAGGCCTTCTGCTACAATGCGCCCGCCATGCAACGCAGTGACTTTTATTTTGACCTCCCAGACGAACTGATCGCACAGCATCCCACCGAGGAGCGCCGTGCCAGTCGGTTATTGTGTTTGCATGGTCCCAGCGGTGAGGTCCAGGACCGCCAGTTCGTAGACTTGCTGCAACTCCTAAGTCCCGGCGATTTACTGGTATTTAACGACACCCGGGTAATCCCGGCGCGTTTGCTGGGCCGCAAGGTGAGCGGGGGCAAGGTCGAGATCCTGGTGGAACGTATCATCGATCACTGTCGAGCCCTCGCGCATGTGCGGGCCAGCAAGTCTCCCAAGCCAGATAGCGTGCTTCTTATTGGTGATCAGGGGCCTGAGGTGCGGGTCATCGGTCGCCAGGGGAGCCTGTTCGAGCTGGAATTTCCCGAGGGCGTTATGTCGGTGCTGGAGAGTCATGGTCGCATGCCCTTGCCGCCTTACATCGAGCGCGATGCCGGGGTGGAGGATCAGGAGCGTTACCAGACCGTGTACGCCCGCAGGCAAGGTGCCGTGGCGGCGCCAACCGCCGGTCTGCATTTCGACGAGGCCATGCTCGATGAACTTGAGCTGATGGGGGTATCGACCGCCTTTGTTACCCTGCACGTGGGGGCCGGGACCTTCCAGCCGGTCCGCGTTGATGACATCCGTGAGCATCACATGCACAGCGAGACCATTGAGGTCACTGAGATGGTGTGCGAACAGATCAGACAGACCCGTGCCCGAGGCGGCCGCGTCATTGCCGTGGGCACCACCTCCCTGCGCGCCCTGGAGAGTGCTGCAGCGGGCGGCGAATGCCAGGCCTTTGCCGGCGAGACCGATATCTTCATCTACCCCGGTTACGAATTTCGTGTCATCGATGCCCTAATCACAAATTTTCACCTGCCCGAGTCGACCCTGATGATGCTGGTGTCGGCCTTTGCCGGGTACGAGCAGGTGATGGCCGCCTACCGACATGCGGTGGAGTCACGTTACCGCTTTTTCAGCTATGGAGATGCCATGTTCATCACCCGCCGCCCGCACGAGGCTCAGCCATGAGCCACATGTCGTTTGACTTGCTTGCGACCGATGGCGCCGCCCGCCGGGGTCGCCTGGCGTTTCCACGTGGCTCAATCGAGACACCGGCCTTCATGCCGGTGGGCACCTATGGCACGGTCAAGGCCATGACCCCGGAGGAGTTGCGTGGGATCGGGGCCGAGATCATCCTGGGCAACACCTTCCATCTAATGTTGAGGCCCGGCACCGAGGTCATCAAGGCACATGGCGATTTGCACGATTTCATGCACTGGGACGGGCCCATTCTGACCGACTCCGGCGGTTTCCAGGTCTTCAGCCTGGGGGATATGCGCAAGATCACCGAAGATGGGGTCAAGTTCCAGTCTCCGGTCAACGGCGACCGGGTCTTCATGGGTCCGGAAGAGTCGATGCAGGTACAACGTGAGCTCGGCTCGGACATCGTCATGATCTTCGATGAGTGCACCCCCTATCCGGCGGATGAGACGCAGGCGCGTGAATCCATGGAGTTGTCACTGCGCTGGGCCCGGCGCAGCAAGCAGGCCCACGGCGACAACCCGGCGGCCCTGTTCGGCATCATACAAGGCGGTATGTACGAGTCGCTGCGTGATGTCTCCCTTAAGGGACTCACTGAGATAGGCTTCGACGGCTATGCCATTGGTGGTCTGTCCGTGGGGGAACCAAAGGAGGATATGCTGCGAATCCTGGGCCATACCACCCCACAAATGCCGAGCGATCGACCGCGATACCTGATGGGGGTGGGCAAGCCTGAGGACATCGTCGAATCGGTGCGCCGTGGTATCGACATGTTCGATTGCGTCATGCCCACTCGCAACGCGCGCAACGGTCACCTGTTTACCTCCACCGGTGTGGTCAAGATCCGCAATAGCCAGTACGAATCAGATACGCGGCCGCTGGATGAGGCCTGCGACTGTTATACCTGCCGAAACTACAGCCGCGCCTATCTGCGCCATCTGGACAAGAGCCAGGAAATCCTCGGGGCGAGGCTTAATACCATCCACAATCTCTATTATTATCAGTCCCTCATGCGCGGCCTGCGCGAGGCCATCGACGCCGGCCGGCTTGACGAATTCGTGTCCGAGTTTTACAACAGACGCGCGCAGGAAACCCCTCCTGTGCCATAATGACCCCTTTTTACGAAACCGGGAGTGAAACAGAAAAATGAGCTTCTTCATATCCGACGCCATGGCCCAGGGCGAATCCGCTTCTCAGGGTGATCCTATTACCTCTTTGCTGTTCTTCGGCGGTCTGTTCCTGATCATGTATCTTTTGATCATCCGCCCCCAATCCAAGCGCGCCAAGGAACACAGAAACATGGTCGCGGCCCTCGGCAAGGGCGATGAGGTCGTCACCAATGGCGGCATGCTGGGCAAGATCACCGAAGTCGGCGATAGCTTCCTGACCGTGGAAGTGGCCGATGGCGTCTCCCTCAAGATCCAGAAAGATATGGTTGCCAGCCTGATGCCCAAGGGCACCATCAAGGACGCCTAACAACAATAAATAGACTCGAAGGCGCCCGTGAGGGCGCCTGGGGATGTGAGTTCGATGAATCGTTACCCGATTTGGAAATATCTCTTAATCGTCATTGTCGTGCTGGTGGCCGCTGTCTACGCGGCACCCAACCTGTTCGGCGAAGACCCGGCACTACAGGTGTCCGTGGGCGCGCGTAAAGACGCCATCGATGCCAGCGCGCAGGCCAAGGCCGAGACGGCGCTCAGGGCCCAGGGCATGGACTTCAAGTCCATCGAGAGCTCCGGCCGTAGCCTGCTGATCCGTTTTAATAACGCCGAAGACCAGCTCAAGGCCTTCGATGTCGTGCGACAGGCCATGGGCAATAGCTACGTCGTGGCGATGAATCTTGCGCCGGCCACGCCGTCCTGGCTACGCGAACTGGGTGCGTTACCCATGTATCTCGGCCTGGACCTGCGTGGCGGTGTCCACCTGTTGATGGAAGTCGATATGCCGGCCGCGGTGGCGACCAAGATGGAGCAGTACGTCGGCGATTTGCGCACCAGCCTGCGTAAGGAAGAGATCCGCGGGGCAAGGGTTCGACGCGAGGCGGACAAGGTCCTGGTCAGCTTTCGTGACGAGGCCAGTCGCGACCGTGCCGCCGATGTCATCGCCGAACAGTTTCGTGACCTGGAGGTCGATACAGAGGACAGCGATGTCTATCTGATCGAAACCCAGCTCACCGAAACGGCGCGTCGCGAAGAGCAACGCCAGGCCCTGCAACAGAACATCACAACGCTACGAAACCGTGTCAACGAACTGGGTGTCTCCGAACCGGTGATCCAGCAACAGGGGGAACGCCGAATCGTGGTGCAAATCCCCGGCGTGCAGGACCCGGCGCAGGTGAAGGAGATCCTGAGTGCCACCGCCACCCTCGAGTTCCGCCTGGTGGATGAGAATGGCGATGCGCAGGCAGCCGCTAAC
Source organism: Gammaproteobacteria bacterium (assembly GCA_014762495.1). Lineage (GTDB taxonomy): Bacteria > Pseudomonadota > Gammaproteobacteria > Thiohalospirales > Thiohalospiraceae > JABURT01. The sequence goes on from JABURT010000141.1 coordinate 19,532, forward strand.
CAGGGCCGCATGCCAGCCAATGCCTTGCTCTATTACGAGCGTAACGGCACTCCTATCCTGCTGGAACGGCGCATCCTGCTCACCGGTGACTCCATTACCGATGCCTCGTCCGGGATCGACTCTCAATCCGGTGGACCTTCCGTCACCATCAGCCTCGATGGCAAGGGCGGCAGGCAGTTTAGCCGCGCCACCCGTGACGTGGTAGGCCGTCTCATGTCGGTGGTCTATATCGAGAACAAGACTGTCACCCACGTCCGCGATGGCAAAGAGGTGAAGGAAAAACAGCGTATCGAGGAAGTCATAAACGTTGCCCGCATCCGCGAACAGCTGGGATCGCGCTTCCAGATCACCGGCCTGGACAGCACACGCGAGGCACGCAATCTGGCCCTCTTGCTGCGCGCCGGTGCGCTGCGTGCGCCCATTGATATCATAGAAGAACGTACCATTGGACCGAGTTTGGGACAGGACAATATCGACCAGGGTTTCCGTTCGGTCGTGATTGGTATGATCCTGGTGCTGGTCTTGATGGCCATGTGGTACAAGTCCTTCGGACTCATCGCCAACGTCGCGCTTACCGTCAACCTGGTCATTATCATCGCGGTACTGTCCATGCTGCAGGCCACCCTGACCCTGCCGGGTATCGCCGGTATCGTGCTGACGGTGGGGATGGCGGTGGATGCCAACGTGTTGATCTTTGAGCGCATAAGGGAGGAGATCCGAAACGGCAATTCGCCCCAGGCCAGTATTTCCGCCGGCTATGAAAAGGCCCTGTCCACCATTGCCGACGCCAATATCACGACCTTGCTGGCCGCGCTGGTGCTGTTCGGACTGGGAACCGGGCCCATCAAGGGCTTCGCCATTACCCTGTCCATCGGCATCCTGACCTCCATGTTTACCGCCATCATGTTGACCCGTGCCATCGTCAACCTGAGCTATGGGCGTAAGCGCCGTTTGAACAAACTGTCTATCTAGGAAGGAAGCGAGATGGCTCTACTGATACAGACCAATATTGATTTCCTCGGCGTACGCAAGTTGGCCATGGGCCTGTCGATTGCGATGCTGGTGATTTCCATCGCCTCCTTCTTTGTTCGCGGCATGAACCTGGGGCTCGATTTCAGCGGCGGCACATTGATCGAAGCCGGTTACCCGGAGGCGGTGGAACTGGAAGAGATCCGTAGCCTGTTGGCACAGGAAGGCTATGACGAGGCCGTGGTTCAGCACTTTGGCACTGCCAAGGAAGTCCTGATCAAGGTTGCCCCGCGAGTTGAGTTGAGCTCGGCTCAGCTCAGCAGCGAGATACTGCGATCACTGCGCAAGGCCAATGAAGAGGTCGACATGCGTCGCGTCGAGTATGTCGGTCCGCAAATTGGCGAAGAGCTGCGTGAGGATGGGGGCCTGGCCCTGATCTTTGCCCTCATCGGTATCCTCATCTATGTTGCTCTGCGATTCGAGTATCGCTTCGCGCTGGGTTCGGTGGCGGCACTGATTCACGACGTAATTATAACGCTGGGCTTTTTCTCCCTTTTCCAGCTCGAATTTGACCTGACTGTATTGGCGGCGGTGCTCGCGGTAATAGGTTATTCCTTGAATGACACCATCGTGGTCTTTGATCGCATTCGAGAAAACTTCCGTCGCATGCGCAAGGTAGGTTCCTTCGAGGTGATAAATGCCTCTCTCAACCAGACACTGTCTCGTACCTTGATGACCTCAGCGACGACGCTGTTGGTCCTGTTGGCACTGTTCTTCCTGGGCGGCGAGTTGATCCATGGCTTTGCCACGGCCTTAATGATTGGTGTACTGATCGGTACCTATTCGTCCATCTACGTGGCCAGTTCCATGATCCACGCCATGGGTGTGAGTAAGGCGGATTTGATGCCGGTGGAAAAAGAGGGAGAGGATCTCGACGAGATCCCATAATTACAAGAACTTTGAAGTGCCCTCACTGAAAAAGGCCCGCATCTGCGGGCCTTTTCTGTTATCCGGCCTTCTTGATGTCTTCGAAGGGGTCGTGTTCGTCGATGGCGGGTTTCTTGACGACACGGCAAAGATTGCTGGTTGCCTGAAGATCGCCTTCGTCGACGCCCTTGATGGTGTCCTCGGCCCAGACTGCGGCGATGATCCACATGACGACACCGAGGATGAGGGTGGTCCAGCTGATGCCTTCGACGCCAAGTGGGCCACCATAGAATCCGTATATCAGGCTGCCGATACCGGCCAACCAGAACAGGCCAATCGGTGCAGCACAGTAGCCGGCGCAGCCATAGCGGCAGACGGCAAAGGGTGGTACCAGTACCGCGAGTATCTTTCGCTTCATAGACCCTCCATGAAAAGCATGGGCTGTAAAAGCCACGTTATTTGTGTACCACTTAACTGGATAGGCGTCAAACAGGTGCAACAATAAACACTATTATAACATTATGATTTTATTATATTTTTGCTCGCTGCCCTGAGGCCTGTCTCTCTTGGAGCTAAGAGATTGATTTGGTTTGGTTTTCTTTGTGGGATTGAGATGGATCACCGGCGCAAGATGGACCGGTGCTGGCTCAGGAAGTGGCTCGGGTCCGACGGACAGGATCTCCAGGTCATCGGGCAGGCGGCCATAGGCATACATGCTGGCCAGCTGCTCCATGCCGTCCATCGCATCTCGCATACATAACTCAAGTCTCTGTTTATCTCGTTGGTTCATTTTCGGATCGCATTGTTCTGGTTTTTATAAAATAGCGACCCGGAAAGGGAATTCTTGACGATCTATCTGGTGAGGCGGTAGTGCAGGATGCGGTGATTACCGCTATCGGCTATCCATAGATCTTGTTCGTGCATGGCCACGCCCTCCGGTGCATTCAACTGCGACCTGGTCCGCCCCGGACGACCATTGCCTATCTGACCGATCAGGTTAAGGGCGGCATCGAACAGCAGCACCTGGTGGCGACCCTCGTTGGCCACTGCGAGCCAGCCATTGCGATGGATCGCCAGATACTTGGGATCGCGCAGGCGATAGCCCCGACCGGTGTCCAGACTGGTCATGTACGTAAGATTGGGGCTGAAGATCTGGATGCGATGATTGCCGGGATCGGCGATGAAGATGCGTCCATCTATGGAGGTTTCGATGTCGTGTGGTCGGCGAAACTGGCCTGGGTCCTGGCCATATCCGCCCAGACGTTTGAGGACCACGGGGCGCTGATGGCTCAGGACAAGGATCGTATTGGAACCGGCATTGCTCACCAGCATTCGACCGTGGACATCAAAGGCGATCCCCTCGGGACTGGCGAAATCGCGCGCGACCGTGCCGACGTGGCGCGCCAGGGGTTTGCTGACATCAAAGACGAGGATGCGATCGTGATGGCTGTCGGCGACGTAGAGCCGGCCATTGGGTCCAAAGGCTAGGTCATGAGGGCTGTCGAGCAATCCCCGTCCGATGGTGCCGGTGGGTTTCAAGCTTTGCGCATTGAGGACCTGGATCAGGTCGTTATCGGTGTCGGCAACATAGAGCTTGTTGCCATTGGGGCCAAGCACGAGATCATGTGGGGTATTGAAGCCACGGGGATAGGCGCTGGCCTGACCGCTCTGGCCGGCCATGTTGATGAGCTCGTACTGAGCCGCATGGCCCTGCAAGGCCATCAGCCCGAGCAGGATGACGAGAATCGGTCGCAATGCTTAGACCTTTAGGTCCTCGGGTAAATGGGGCTTGATGGCCTGCAGTATGGCATGGAAGACCTTGGGGTTACCAGCTACCACGTTGCCGCTCTCCATATAGGCCGACTCACCACTGAAATCGCCCACCAGGCCGCCGGCTTCCTTAATCAGTAGGGCGCCTGCCGCCATATCCCAGGGATTGAGTCCGATCTCCCAGAAGCCGTCGAGACGACCCGCGGCGACATAGGCCAGGTCCAGCGCGGCCGAGCCTGGACGTCGGATCCCGGCGGTCATCGGGAACAGGGCCTTGAAGGTATTGAGGTAGGCCTCCAGGTGATGTTGCTGTTTGAAGGGGAAACCGGTGCCGAGCAGGGCGCCATCGAGGCCGGTACGCTTGGTCACGCGAATCCGGCGACCATCCAGCTGCGCACCGCCGCCACGGCTGGCGGTAAAGAGCTCCTGGCGCATGGGGTCGTAGACCACGGCGTGTTCCAGGCGGTTTTTGTGTTTGAGCGCGATGGAGACGGCGAACTGGGGAAAGCCATGCAGGTAATTGGTGGTGCCATCCAGCGGGTCGATGATCCACTGATAGTCGGAATTGCCCGACTCACCCGATTCCTCGGCGAGGAAGCCGTGGTCGGGATAGGCCTTGCTGATGACATGGATGATCTCGTTCTCGGCCTTGCGATCCACCTCGGAGACGAAATCGTTCTGCGCCTTGGTCTCGATGGTGAGGCTGTCAAATCGGTCCATGGAACGGACGATGATATTGCCTGCGCTGCGTGCGGCGCGCACGGCGATATTGATCATGGGGTGCATACGGATCTCCAGACACCAGCAGAATTCATAAAGAACGTGGACGCCCTGGCGTCCGTAAGGCGGGTATTTTAAACAGCGTCGGCGCACATGTATATATAGTGTATGAACGAGCGTGGCGGCGCCGGGCCGATCATGGGAAAATACGCCGCTTCGTCATCGACCGGGCTCGCCCATGAATCTCGACAAGGTACGCATCGTCCTCATCCACACCACCCACCCTGGCAATATCGGGGCCGTGGCGCGTGCCATGAAAAACATGAACCTGTCGCAACTGACCCTGGTCGCGCCACGCGATTTTCCCAGTGCCGAGGCCACGGCGCGTGCCTCCGGGGCCGACGACCTGCTGGCCTCGGCACAGGTGGTGGAGAGCCTGGATGAGGCGCTCGGAGATTGCGCCGTCATCTATGGCACCAGCGCGAGACTTCGCAGCCTGCGCTGGCCGCAGGTGGAGCCGCGTCAGGCCGCCGCCCGGATTGCGGGCGAGAGCGATACGGCACAGGTGGCCATTCTGTTTGGGCGCGAACACTCCGGCCTCACCAATGAAGAACTGGAACGCTGCCATTACCTGCTGAACATTCCCGCCAACCCGGACTACAGTTCCCTCAACATTGCCGCCGCCTGCCAGGTGGTGAGTTACGAATTGATGATGGCCAGCCGAGCCGAGACCCGCCCACTGGAGGACACCGAGTCCGAACTGGCGACCGCCGAGGAGGTCGAGGGGTTTCATCAACACCTGGAACAGACCCTGATCAGATTGGAGTACCTGGATCCCGAGACCCCGCGCCAACTCATGCGACGCCTGCGCCGTCTCTATCACAAGGCCCGGCTGGAGAAGATCGAGGTCAACATCCTGCGTGGGATCTTAAAGGCCACGCAAAAGTGCTTAGACAAATGCAGTCGTGACTGAAAATCAGTACAATACTTGATAAAACAGTCAGGGATTTATTCCAGGTATGTTCAGCCGCATTCGCGAAGACATTCAGTGCATCTTTGAGCGTGATCCCGCCGCCCGCAGCGCCTGGGAGGTGATCATCTCCTATCCCGGGTTTCATGCCGTGCTGCACCATCGCATCAGTCACTGGCTCTGGCACCACCACCTACGTTGGCTCGCGCGCTTAATTGCCATGCTCAGTCGACTGCTCACCGGGATAGAGATCCATCCCGCCGCCTGCATTGGCCGGCGTTTTTTCATCGACCACGGCATGGGCGTGGTGATCGGTGAGACCGCGGAGATAGGCGATGACTGTACCCTCTATCACGGGGTCACCCTGGGCGGGACCAGCTGGCAGAAAGGCAAGCGTCACCCGACACTGGGCAGAGATGTCGTGGTGGGGGCGGGGGCCAAGGTGCTCGGGCCCATCGATATCGAAGATGGCGCTCGCATTGGCTCCAACGCCGTGGTGGTCAAGGACGTGCCGGCGGGCGCCACGGTGGTGGGGATCCCTGGGCGTGTGGTCAAGCGTCCGGAAGAGGGCGAGCATCATCAAAAGCGCGCCGATTTTGCCCGCAAGATCGGATTCGATGCCTACGGCATGACCCAGGACATGCCCGATCCGGTGGTTAACGCCGTCAACAGCATGCTGGATCACATTCATGTGATGGACGAACGCATGGAGACCATGTGCCAGGCGCTCAAGACCCTCGGCGCGGAAGTCGGCGATCTCAAGCTGCCGGAATTACCACCATGCGAAATTGAACCGGGCGGTCGTGATGACAAGACGGGAAAATCTAGTTCTGACAGTGACTTAGAGAAGATAGACGTGGGCGGAGATAATACTTGACCGAAATACTCGGTAATGTACAATGGCCCCTGTGTAGAACAGTATTGGTGAGGGCAGAACCATGAGGTTGACGACCAAAGGCCGCTACGCAGTAACCGCGATGCTGGACTTGGCACTCCATTACTCGGATGGCCCCATAACTCTTGCGGATATTTCGGGTCGACAGGGTATATCATTATCCTACCTCGAGCAACTCTTCTCCAAGCTGCGTAAGCATGGCCTGGTGGACAGTGCTAGAGGTCCCGGTGGGGGCTATCGCCTCAGCCGTCCGGCCGATGAGATTGCCGTAGTCGAGGTCATTACCGCAGTCGATGAAAAGGTGGATGCCACCCGCTGCGGCGGCAAGGGTAACTGCCAGGGCGAAGAGCGCTGTCTGACCCACGAACTGTGGACAGACCTGAGCAACCAGATTTACGACTTTCTCGACAATATCCATCTGGGCGACCTGGTGGAGCGTCGTGGGGTCCGTGAAGTGGCCGAGCGCCAGGACCAGGTGATCCGTCGCGATACTTCCATGGCCGACGAAAACGTCGCCTAAGCGGCAAAACACGCAGTCATCCATGGCCAGCCGGGCGTATTTCGACCACAACGCCACCACGCCAGTGGATGAACGTGTCTTCGAGGCAATGCTGCCGTATTTGCGCGAGCATTATGGCAATGCCTCCAGCGGTCACCGGGAAGGGCGACTGGCCCACCAGGCGGTGGAACAGGCCCGGGAACAGGTGGCCGCCCTGGTCAAGGCCCATCCCTCGCAGGTGATCTTTACCAGCGGAGGCACCGAGGCCAATAACCTTGCCCTCAAGGGCGTTCGCGTGGCCGGGAAATCCCCGAGCCTGGCAGTCAGTGCCGTCGAACATGCCTCGGTGCTGGTGCCGGCCCGCAAGATGGGGGCCCGTATTCTCGACGTGGGTGCCGAGGGCAATGTCGAACGAGATTCACTGGATGAGGCCCTGCAGGCCGGGTGCCGGCTGGTGTCGGCGATGCTGGTGAATAACGAGACCGGCACCATCGAGCGGATTGCCGAACTGGCCCAACAGGCCAGGGCAAGCGGGGCCCTGTTTCATACCGATGCCGTTCAGGCGGCAGGCAAGATCGACCTGGATATGCCGGCGCTGGGCGTTGACCTGCTTAGCCTGTCGGCGCACAAGATTTATGGCCCCAAGGGGGTCGGCGCCCTGGTGACAGATAAGGCCGTCACCCTGGTGCCTCAGCTGGAAGGCGGTGGTCACGAAAAGGGACGACGCTCAGGCTCGCTGAATGTGGCGGCCATCGTCGGTTTCGGTCAGGCCGCAGAACTGGCGGTTACGGAAATGGCGTCGCGTAACGCGCAACAGCAAACACTGCGTGAGCAGTTTGAGCATGAGCTCAGTGCCTCGGTCGAGGGTGTCGTGATTCACGCACGAACGGCCGAGCGTGTCGCCAACACAAGTTTTGCTTCGGTGCCCGGTCTGGATGGCGAGGCACTGTTAATGGCCCTGGACGATAGCGGCTTTGCTGTCTCCAGCGGTTCGGCTTGCGATAGCAAGAGCACCGAGCCCAGCCATGTCCTCATGGCCATGGGAGTGGAAGAATCGGTGGCTCGAGGTGCGATTCGCATCAGCCTCGGGTGTGACAACACCCGTGAACAGGTAGGGCAACTGGTACAGGCCATCAAGACCCACAGCGAACGCCTGGGCAGCCTGGCCAGCGGCTGGTAATGAATAGAGTCGGGCATGTCACCATGTCCGTTGGAAAACGCAGTCAATGCGCGGAGAGCAAGTATGAAAACACCTATTTACATGGACTATTCTGCCACCACACCGGTAGACCCGCGTGTCGCAGAGGTGATGTGTAAGTACCTTTCATATGACGATGGTCTGTACGGTAACCCTGCCTCTCGTTCCCATGAGTTCGGCTGGAAGACGGAAGCCGCAGTCGATGAGGCGCGTAAGAATGTCGCCGCCCTCGTCAATGCCGATGCCAAGGAGATCGTCTGGACCTCAGGTGCCACCGAGTCGGATAACCTCGCCATCAAGGGTGTTGCCCACTTCTATCAGAAGAAGGGCAAGCACATCATCACCTGCAAGACAGAACACAAGGCTGTCCTTGACACCTGCCGCCAACTCGAGCGCGAAGGTTTCGAGGTCACATACCTGGATCCAGAGCCCAGCGGTCTCGTGGATCACAAGAAATTGGAAGCGGCCATGCGTGACGACACCATCCTCGTTTCCATCATGCATGTGAATAACGAGATCGGTGTGATCCAGGACATCAGCGCTATCGGCGAGATGTGCCGTGAGCGCAAGATAATGTTCCATGTCGACGCCGCCCAGAGCGCGGGTAAGGTGCCGATCGATCTGAAGGAAATGAAGGTCGATCTGATGTCTTTCTCCGCACATAAAATTTACGGTCCCAAGGGCATCGGTGCCCTCTACGTACGTCGTAAGCCGCGTGCCCGTATCGAGGCGCAGATGCACGGCGGTGGCCATGAGCGCGGTATGCGCTCCGGCACGCTGCCGACCCACCAGATCGTTGGCATGGGCGAAGCCTTCCGCATCGCCAAGGAAGAGATGGCCACCGAGAACGAAAGAGTGCGCGTCCTGAGAGACCGTTTGTGGAACGGCATCACCGACATGGAAGAGGTTTATCTGAACGGCGACATGGAACAACGCGTTCCACATAACCTCAATGTCAGTTTCAACTACGTAGAAGGTGAATCACTGATCATGGCGATCCGTGACCTGGCGGTTTCCTCAGGCTCGGCCTGTACCTCCGCCAGCCTGGAACCGTCCTATGTCCTGCGCGCCCTGGGCCGCAATGATGAACTGGCACACAGCTCCATCCGTTTCTCCATCGGTCGATTCACTACCGAGGAAGAAGTCGACTATGCGGTGAAGCTGTTACACGACAAGATTGGCAAGCTGCGCGAATTGTCGCCGCTTTGGGAAATGTACAAAGATGGCATCGACCTTAATTCCATTCAGTGGGCCGCCCACTGATCCCGTCGATGACATCATATTGAGTTAATGAAGAGGAGTTGCAAACATGGCCTATAGTGACAAGGTAATCGACCACTACGAAAATCCGCGTAATGTTGGCAGCCTGGATAAGGATTCAGAAAACGTCGGCACCGGCATGGTCGGCGCCCCGGCCTGTGGCGACGTCATGCGTCTGCAGATTCAGGTAAACGACGCCGGAATCATCGAAGATGCCAAGTTCAAGACCTACGGTTGTGGTTCGGCCATCGCCTCCAGCTCGCTGTTGACCGAGTGGGTGCGTGGCAAGACCCTGGACGAGGCCGCCGAGATCAAGAACACCGAGATCGCCGAAGAGCTGGCCCTTCCGCCGGTCAAGATACACTGCTCGGTTCTGGCCGAGGACGCCATCAAGGCCGCCATCACCGACTACAAGTCCAAGCATGGTGAAGCCGAAGAAGAACAGGCCAAGAGCGCCTAATTTAGAACGCTTGAGGTGGTAGAGATGGGCATTACTCTGACAGAACCGGCGGCTCAACACGTCAAGTCATACCTGGAAAACCGGGGCAAGGGCATCGGCCTGCGCCTTGGAGTCCGTACCTCCGGGTGTTCCGGTATGGCCTACGTGCTTGAGTTCGCCGATGACATCAACGACGAAGACGAGGTCTTCGAAGACCACGGTATCAAGGTGATCGTCGATCCCAAGAGCATGGTCTATCTGGACGGTACCGAACTCGATTTTGGCAAGGAAGGTTTGAACGAGGGCTTCAAGTTCAATAACCCCAACGTCAAGGACGAGTGCGGTTGCGGCGAAAGCTTCAACATATAATCCCGCCATGCAGGTCGATTTCAGTCAAAACCACTTTGAGATATTCGGCCTGGAACCGGGGTTCGAGGTAGATACCGCGGCTCTCGCCGAGACCTACCGTGAACTGCAGCGGGTGGTCCATCCGGACCGCTTCGCCAGCGGTACCGAGCAGGAGAAACGTCTGGCGGTACAGCGCACGGCCCAGGTAAACGAAGCCTTTCAAACCCTCAAGCAGCCCCTGGAACGGGCACGCTATCTGCTACAACTCAACGGTATCGACATCAATAGCGAGACCGATACCACGGTTGATACCGAGTTCCTCATGGAGCAGATGGAGTTGCGCGAGCGCCTGGCCGAGATCAAGAATGAAAACGATCCGGAAGCAGCGTTGTTCGATCTGAGCCAGACCATTACCCGTAAGCACAAGGCCATTGTCGATGCCCTCGGCAAGGACTTTGCCGATATCAATGCGGATTCCCTGGCCAGTGCCCGCGAAAATGTGCGCAAGCTGCAATTTCTCAATAAGCTGCAACAGGAGGCCGATCAGCTGGACGAAGAGCTGGCCGACCTGGCCTAGGCCCGAACCCACCCCGGGCATTCAAGGCAGACACGATACAGACAAGGTTATAAATAGATGGCATTACTTCAGATCAGTGAGCCGGGCGAGTCCACGGCCCCGCATCAGCATCGCCTGGCGGTGGGCATCGACCTGGGGACTACCAACTCCCTGGTCGCCACCGTACGCAGCGGTCGGCCCGAGACCCTGCCAGACGAGCAGGGACGTCACACCCTGCCTTCCGTCGTGCACTATACGACCGAAGGGGTCGAGGTGGGCTATCCCGCCCAGGATGTTGCCACCACCGATCCCGAAAATACCATTGTCTCGGTCAAGCGTATGATGGGCCGGGGCATCGCCGACATTCGGGCCGGTGATCATCATTTGCCGTATCAATTCATTGAATCCGAGTCCGCGGTGCCGCGCCTCAAGACCGCTGGCGGTGAGTTCAGTCCCATGGAGATCTCCGCCGAGATCCTCAAGCTTCTGAAGAACCGCGCCGAGGCGAGTCTTGGCGGCGACCTGTCCGGCGCGGTGATTACCGTACCTGCCTATTTCGATGACGCCCAGCGCCAGGCCACCAAGGACGCCGCCAAGCTGGCCGGTCTCAATGTCCTGCGTCTGCTCAACGAACCCACCGCGGCCGCCGTCGCCTATGGACTCGATAAGGCAGCCGAGGGGATCCACGTGGTCTATGACCTCGGCGGTGGGACCTTCGATGTCTCCATCCTGCGTCTGAACAAGGGCGTTTTTGAGGTCCTGGCCACTGCCGGCGACTCGGCTCTCGGTGGCGACGACCTGGACCGTGTCGTGGCGCAGTGGATCATGGCACAGGCCGGACTCGGTGATGATTCAGGCCACCATCAGTTGCGCCGTCTCATGCGCGATGCCCGTGCCGCCAAGGAGGCACTCACCGAAGCCGAGAGTGTCGACATCAAGCTGGAGCTGGATGACGGTACTCATTGGGAGGGCTCACTGAGCCGTGAACAGTTTAACGAACTGGTCGAACCCCTGATCAAGAAAACCCTGGCCCCCTGCCGTCGCGCCATTCGCGACGCGGGCCTGGCCCTGGACGAAATCCAGGAAGTGGTGATGGTGGGCGGTTCCACCCGTGTGCCCCGCGTGCGTGAACGGGTGGGTGAATTCTTTGATACCGAACCGCTGGTGGACATCGATCCGGACAAGGTGGTGGCCATCGGCGCCGCCATCCAGGCAGACGTACTGGCCGGCAACAAGCCCGATGACGAACTGTTGTTGCTGGATGTCCTGCCCCTGTCACTGGGGCTGGAGACCATGGGCGGCCTGATGGAGAAGGTAATCCATCGCAATACCGCTATCCCGGTGGCCCGAGCCCAGGACTTTACGACCTTTAAGGATGGCCAGACCGCGATGGCCATTCATGTCATCCAGGGCGAGCGTGAACTGATCCAGGACAACCGTTCCCTGGCCCGTTTCGAGCTGCGCGGCATCCCACCCATGGTGGCCGGCGCCGCCCGTATCCGCGTTACCTTCCAGGTCGATGCGGACGGTCTGCTGTCGGTCTCGGCACGCGAAGAGACGACAGGCGTTGAGAGCAGCATTCAGGTCAAGCCTTCCTATGGTCTCACCGATGAAGAGGTCACGCAGATGCTGCAGGATTCCATGAGCTATGCTCGCGAAGACATGGGAGCCCGTAGCCTGCGCGAACAACAGGTCGAGGCCGGCCGCGTGATTGAGGCAATCCAGGCGGCCCTGGCCGAGGACGGAGAGACCCTGCTCAGTGCCGAGGAACGCAAGACCATCGACGAAACCATTGCGGCGCTGCAACAGGCCAGCGAAGGTGACGATACCCAGGCCATCAAGCAGGCCATCGAAGTGGTGGACAAGGCCACGTCCGAGTATGCCCAGCGACGTATGGATGCGAGCATTAAGAAGGCAATGGCCGGTCATAAACTCAAAGAGTTTGAAGAGTAGATTCGCAGACGTATCATCTTCTCCCGATACTACAAAGAGATTGGAATAAGCGAGAACAAACATGCCCCAGATTATTTTTCTGCCCCATGAAGAGATCTGCCCCGAGGGTGCAGTCATAGAGGTGGAGCCCGGTATCACCATTTGCGATGCCGCCCTGGCCAATGACATCCATATCGAACATGCCTGTGAAAAGTCCTGTGCCTGCACCACCTGTCATGTTGTTGTCCGTGAGGGCTTTGATTCCATGGAAGAGTCCACCGAGGAGGAGGATGACCTGCTGGACAAGGCCTGGGGTCTAGAGCCTGAGTCACGCCTAAGTTGCCAGGCGGTGGTGGCCGATGAAGACCTGGTGGTCGAGATCCCCAAATACACCATCAACATGGTTAAGGAAGCGCCGCATTAAGGCGTCTAGGAGATGAGCACATGAGTCTGAAGTGGAGCGACAGCCTGGAGATCGCCATCGAGCTGGATGAGAAGCACCCCGACGTGGACCCGCAGTGGATCCGCTTTACCGATCTGCACGCCTGGGTGTGCGAGTTAGAAGAATTCGATGATGATCCGGAAGGCTCGAATGAAAAGATCCTCGAGGCCATCCAGATGGCCTGGCTGGACGAGCGAGACTGAGGTGTTTCTGACCTCGCCGTAGCCTCAAGGAACCGCGCCCTCGGCGCGGTTTTTTGTTTTTCGCCTCGGAACTAACTTAAGTGTTCAAAATCATAGAGTTACCAGAAGCTTATGGTTGCCGATTCCAAACCGGTTCGATTGCGCCAAGGGGGCGCAAGCGGTAAGATCAGCGGCTTGATTTTTATCAGCAAAATCAATCGGATTTCTGCGCCGCCCGAGACAGCTCGGGCGGTTCTTAACTTTAAAGACCCTATAGAAAATTACTGGAGTTTATAACCCATGGCCATGGAACGTACCATTTCCATTATCAAGCCCGACGCCGTCGCCAAGAATGTAATCGGTGAAATCTACAGCCGCTTCGAAAAGAACGGCCTGAAGATCATTGCCGCCAAGATGAAGCACCTCTCCAAGGAAGACGCCGAAGGCTTCTACGCCGTGCACAAGGAACGCCCCTTCTTCAACGATCTGGTGGAATTCATGACCTCAGGTCCCGTGATGATCCAGGTACTGGAAGGCGAGGCTGCCGTGACCAAGAACCGTGAGATCATGGGCGCAACCAATCCCAAGGAAGCCGAGGCCGGTACCATTCGCGCCGACTTCGCCGAGACCATCGACGAAAATGCCGTGCATGGCTCCGACAGCGCGGAAAACGCCAAGATCGAGATCGACTACTTCTTCTCTGAAGATGAGATCTGCCCGCGTACCCGATAGAGCGGGCATAAATACCCACTAAGGGCGAAACACCGGTCAAGTGCCGGGTATGGAGTGATGAGTGAGCCGAGTGAACCTGCTGGGACTGAACCGTAAGGCAATGGGCGAGTTTTTCACCGAGATCGGTGAGAAGCCCTTTCGTGCCACGCAGGTGCTCAAATGGCTGCATCAATATGGCGTCTCGGAGTTCGATGCCATGACCAACCTGAGCAAGTCTCTGCGTGAACGTCTGCAGGTAGAAGCCGAGATCCGGGCGCCGGAGGTGATCCTGGATCAGCTCTCCGAGGACGGGACTCGTAAGTGGCTGTTGCGACTGCCCGACGGCAATGCCATCGAGATGGTATTCATCCCGGAAAAGGACCGCGGTACCCTGTGTATTTCCAGCCAGGTAGGCTGCGCGCTGGACTGCAGCTTCTGCTCGACGGCGCAGCAGGGTTTTAATCGCAACCTGAGCAGTGCCGAGATCATTGGCCAACTGTGGCTGGCGAACCAGCTGCTTGGCAAGGATCCCAAGGGTGAGCGGAAGGTGACCAACGTGGTCTTCATGGGCATGGGCGAGCCTCTGCTGAACTTCGATGCAGTCGTCAGCGCCATGGATCTCATGGTCGATGATCATGGCTATGGTATGTCCAAGCGACGCGTGACGCTCAGTACCTCGGGTGTGGTCCCGGCCTTGATGCGACTCAAGGAGACCAGCGATGTGGCCCTGGCCGTGTCCCTGCATGCCGTGCGAGACGAGTTGCGCAATGAGCTGGTGCCGATTAACCGCAAATACCCGATCAAGGAGTTGATGGCAGCCTGCCGCCATTACATTGATCGCGAAGGGCGTCGAAAGGTGACCTGGGAATACGTCATGCTGGCGGGCGTCAATGATAGTGAGCGCGATGCAAGGGAACTGGTAAAGCTGTTAAAGGGAATCCCCTCCAAGGTGAATTTGATCCCCTTTAATCCCTTTCCCGAGACTCGTTATCGTTCCTCGGACAGCGAGACCATCACTCGTTTTCAGAACATACTGGTCAATGCCGGTATCGTGACCATAAGACGTAAGACTCGCGGTGAGGATATCGATGCGGCCTGTGGCCAGCTCGCAGGACAGGTACAGGATCGCACCAAGCGACGCTTTCGCAATGTCGAGGTGACACAGGAGTCGATATGATCGCTCGTCACAACCGACTGGCGGCGTTAGTGTTTGCCGTACTATTCAGCGCCTGCTCAGGCTCGCCGGAAAAATCAACGCAAAACCAGCAGTATGCCGAGACTCCCGCCAAGATTAACGCGGAGCTCGGGCTTGGTTATATGCAACAGGGTGATTACAAGCGAGCCATGCAAAAGCTGGAGCTCGCCTTGAATTACAATCCGGAATATGACAAGGCCCATCATTACATCGCCGAGCTCTATCGCCGCCTAAACGAGTCCAAACTGGCCGATAAACATTTTCAGAAGGCGATAGAACTCTCGCCACAGGATCCTGGTTTGCGCAACAATTACGGAGCCTTCCTGTGCGAGCGCGGTGATTTTGAGCAGGCCGAGGAACAGTTTCTGCTTGCGATCCGTGATCCGCTTTATGACGGACGGGTACAGGCCTATGAAAACCTTGGGTTGTGTGCCACACAGGCTGGTGATCTGGAAAAGGCCGAGAAATATTTACGTACGGCGCTTAAGGCCAATCCCCGACTGGTGAAATCACTCTACGGAATGGCCGAACTGAATTACAAAATTGGGGACTATCTGCGCGCCCGTGCCTACCTTCAGCGCTATGAAGAGGTGGGTACTATCACCGCGGAGAGCCTGTGGCTGGGGATACGTATCGAGCATCGTATGGGTGACCGTGAGGTCATGAAGCGTTACGCACGGGAATTATCCAGGCTTTATCCGGACTCGGAACAGTGGCATAGCTACACCAGTGAAGGCTGGTATCAATAAGTAAAAAACGGGGAAGACAAGTTGGCGAACAATATCCAGGCCATACGTGGCATGCATGACATCACACCGGAGCAGACGCCCTACTGGCAGCAGCTGGAATCCGTGGTGCGCGATGTCCTGCATGCCTATGGTTATCGTGAAATCCGCATGCCCCTGGTGGAAAAGACCGAGTTGTTCAAACGCTCCATTGGTGAGGTCACCGATATCGTCGAGAAGGAGATGTATACCTTCGAAGACCGCAATGGCGATAGCCTGACCCTGCGTCCTGAAGGCACCGCCAGTTGTGTGCGCGCCTGCCTGGAAAACGGCCTGCTACACAATCAAACGCAACGTCTCTGGTACATGGGCCCGATGTTTCGACATGAACGCCCGCAGAAGGGACGTTATCGACAGTTCCAGCAGATAGGTGTCGAGGTCTTCGGTATGGAAGGCCCGGATATCGATGCCGAGATGATTCTCATGAGCGCCCGTATCCTCAAGGCCCTGGGACTGTTCGATTCGGTGACGCTGCATATCAATACCCTTGGCACCCCCGAGGCGCGCGCGGGCTATCGTGAAAAACTGGTGGAGTATCTCAGTCTGCATCGAGACAAACTGGATGAAGACAGCCTGAGACGCCTGGAGAGTAACCCTCTGCGTATTCTCGACAGTAAAAACCCGGCGATGCAGCAATTGATCGAAGATGCCCCGCGGTTAATGGATCACCTGGATGAGGCCTCCGAAGCTCACTTTGATCGGCTCAAGGCCTATCTGGATGCCGAGGGTATACGCTACGTGGTCAACCCAAGGCTGGTGCGCGGGCTGGACTATTATAGCCGCAGCGTGTTTGAGTGGATCACCGATCAACTCGGTGCACAGGGCACGGTATTGGCCGGCGGCCGATTTGATGGACTGGTGGAGCAGCTCGGTGGCAAGCCGACGCCGGCCATTGGTTTTGCCATGGGCATCGAGCGTCTGGTCGCCCTGCTCGAAGACCAGGGGCGCGCGATGCCCGCCGATAACATGCCCCATGTCTACCTCATGGCCATGGGGCACGAAGCCGAGATGAAGGCGATGCAACTGGCAGAATCGCTGCGCAATGAACTGTCCGGTCTGCGAGTACTGCTGCATTGTGGTGGTGGCAGCTTCAAAAGCCAGATGAAACGGGCCGACAAGGTCGGCGCACGTTATGCCCTTATCCTTGGCGACGATGAGCTTGCCGGCGGTGTCATCGCGGTCAAGGACCTGGAGAAGGGTGAACAGGAACATAGGTCGCTGGAAGAGGTTACAGGTTACCTGGCCTCGTCCCTGGGCTTGAATAAATAAGATTCAAAGGGGAGAGAGTGGTGGAACACCTTCAACATGAAGAAGAACAACTGGAACGGGTTCGACAGTGGTGGGAGAAAAATGGCAAGGCCCTCATTGCCGGGGTCATCGTCGCCATCATAGCCGCGCTCGGGGCACAGTACTGGCTCAAGGAGCAGCGGAACTATAACGAGACCGCTTCGGTCGAGTATTCGCGCCTGTTACAGGCCATCGAGGCAGGGGATGAATCGGCCCCGGGGCTGGCTGAGCGTATCAGCCAGGACTACGGTGATACGGTCTATGCCTCATACGCGGCATTGCTGCGGGCTCGCATGGCGGTTGAGAACAAGCAATGGCCTGTCGCCGCGAATCAGTTGCAATGGCTTATCGACAACAGTGACGAGTCCGGTCTGATTCATCTCGCCAGGATACGTCTGGCGCGCGTGATGCTTGAGCAGGGGCAGGCAGAGGCACTTCTGGATATGCTCGCGGAGGTCGAGGCAGAGGTCTTTGTCACCGATTATGCGGAACTGCGTGGCGATGCCTATTTCGAACTCGGTAAGCCTGACAAGGCTCGCGAGGCCTATACCGAGGCATTGGCCGCGGCCTCGCTGCAGCGCAATACCCGCCTGCTGCAAATCAAGCTCGACGATCTGGCCGTCGGTGCGAAGGATACGGCCCAGTGAGATATCCCGGTTTATTCGTCATCGTGGCCATGGCGGCGTTGCTCGGTGCCTGTTCATCCAAGCCCGTTCGTGTGCCGACGCCCATCGAGCCCATTAACGCAAGCTTTACCCCCGAGTTGCTCTGGGAAACCCAGGTCGGTTCCGGGATCGGTGAATATTATCTGAGACTGATGCCGGCCGTAGGTGACAAAATACTCTATGTGGCCGACCACAGCGGTACATTGGCGGCATTGGAACAGTCCACTGGTGAACGCCTATGGCAGGTCGATCTCGAACTGCCGATAACGGGCGGCGTGGGGATCGGCGCGGCGCGACTGTTCGTGACCACACGCGAGGGAAGGGTTGTTGCGCTCAGCACGGATGACGGTCATCAATTGTGGGAGTCATTGGTCTCCACCGAAGTGTTGTCTGTGCCCGTGAATGCGGGCAGTCATGTGCTGGTTCACACCACCGATGGCAAGTTGTTCGCGCTGGATTCCTCCACAGGCCGTGTACAGTGGACGTACGATCGCAGCGTCCCGGTACTCAACCTGCGTGGTACCAGCACACCGGTGGTGGCTCAGGGGGTCGTTTTTGATACCTTCAGTAGCGGTAAGCTCGCCGTCATGCAGTTACAGACCGGCAAGGTCTTGCTGGAACAGGCCATGGCGATCCCTCAGGGCCGCTCTGATCTGGAACGTATGATTGATGCCGATGCCGGGCCCCTGCTGGATGGTAACGTAGTCTATGTCGCCACATACCAGGGCCGCATAGTGGCCCTGAACCTGCAGACCGGTCGACAGTTATGGGAACGCAAGGCATCCGTCTATCAACCCATGGCAATCGATGATAAATATCTGTATGTCACCGATGCGGATGATGCTATTGTCGCCTACGACAAGCGTAGCGGGTCCCCCGTCTGGCGTAAT
>JABURT010000188.1 GCA_014762495.1 Gammaproteobacteria bacterium
CTGTTCCAGATTTTTTACGGCGATACAGATGTGATCGATCAGTTGAGCTTCCATTCGTGGTCTCCCATAGTAAGTGTATAAAAAAGTATAGCTTTCCTACGACAGGCAGTCAATTTGAGAATGACCAACCCCTCGACGCTGGTAGGTTGGCCTCTAAAAAAAATAACCCCCAAAGTTGTTTTGGTTTTGCTGATAGCAAGAAGGTGGGATTATGGATCAATGATTCAACCTGAAGGATATGAAAATAGATAATTTATATTGAAGTCAGGCTGAAATCGTCTGGATTGCTCTTGGGGCAGGGGTTGAATCCAACAATGAGAGCCTAGGCTGTTGATATTATTAAGTTTCAGTATAATATGATAAAAGGTTTGTAACAATCAGTGATTCAAAGCTGTTTTTACAGCCTGGATTAACTGTCGTTTTTGTCCCTCGATCAAAGTAAATTTGACAGCTTCAAAGACTAGTCCGCCTCCTTTTTAGGGTAGGGGTATCCTTGTTGTCCGCAACGTCTCGTGGAATCGAAATTTGGCCTGTTGAAAAAAGCTGATTCGGGTTTTCTCTGGATCCGTTATTGTTTTAGATAACTATCTTCAAGAGTTCTGACCAGGTTGGTCATGGTTCTATAATAGGGGGTTTCGATTCCCAGTTCATCGGCGTACTCCACGACTTTACCGCCGAGAAAATCGATTTCAGTGCGCATTTTGTTCGCAATGTCCCAGCACATGGAATCCTTGTGCATACCGACCTTTTCAAGGTAGCCCAGGGCCTGTTGTAAATAATCATCTCCAAGGTCATACCCTTTGGCTTTGGCTACGGCAAGAACCTCTTTGAAACACCCATCCGCAACTTCTCGTGTCGGTGGGAAATCCAGAGCATCTTGGATGGTCATGTCCGTTACGGCGCAAATGGCGGCCATGGTGCATTTCATGATCATTTTCTTCCAGACGTACAGTTTGATGTCATCCACATATTCCGTGTGCATGCCGCCTCTGGTAAAAAGGTCGGAGATTTTCAGACCCGGCTCCCGATTTTCCTGCGTCAAAGCGCCCAAATGATTGGGCTTGTTGAAAAACGCGACCTCAATTTCACCGGGACCCTTCACCGCGGAGCCAA
>JABURT010000011.1 GCA_014762495.1 Gammaproteobacteria bacterium
CGGTGCAGGACCTATCGGCGGGGGGCGCGCTGCTGGCCGGCGCGAAGGGCGTGATCAAGGCGTCGCCGTGCCGGCTGCTGCTCCAGCTGCCGAGCGGCGAGTCGCTCACGGTCGGAGCCCACGTGCGTCGGCGCGCGGTGGCGGGCGACGTCGTCGCGCTCGCGGTGGGGTTCCGGCACCTGTCGCCGCAGAGCGAGGACCGCATCCAGGACGCGGTGCTCCAGCTCCTCGACGAGAGCTACCGGCGGCGTCACCCCGCGGTGCTCGTGGTCGACGCCTCCGAGGCGGTGCGGCTCAGCGTGGCCAGCCAGCTCCACGCGCTCGGCTGTCGGGTCGTCCCGTGCGAGGCCCCGCTGAGCGCCATGCGCGTGCTCGAGGATCCGAACGAGCACGTCACGGCCATCGTCGTACGCGACGCGCCCGGCGCGAGCCCCGGGCCGGAGCTGCTCGACTGGGTCGCCGAGACCTACGACCGCGTGCGCCCCATCCTCCTCGTCGAGGACCGGAGCAGCGACCCGTCCGTCGGCCACCTCGGCGTCCAGCGCTGCCTCCCGGAGCACCTCTCCGCCGTCCTCTCCTGATCTGCCCTGATCTAAGCTCCTGTGTTCTAAGCTCCTGGGGGGCCGGCGAAGCGCATCCTGCGGGCGATGTTCGTCGAGGCCGCCACCGCGGCCGGCGCGGAGCTCCCGGCCGACCTGCGGGGCCTCGCCCTCGCGCGCGTCCGCGGCACGCTCCTCTTCCTCGCCGCCTTCTTCACGCTGACCATCCCGCTCCGCTGGCTCACCTGGGGTAAGGCCGGCGGCCGCGCGCTCGCCGTCGTGACCGTGGTCAGCGCGACCGTCAGCGTGCTCAGCCTCGTGACGTGGGCCCTGCTCCGCTTCGCGAAGCTCCCGGCGAAGTCAGCGCTCGCGGCGGGGCTCTTCTACGAGGTGTGGGTCTGCTTCGCGCTCGCGATGGTCGAGCAGGTCCTCGTGGGGCAGTCCCCCATGCCCTTCCGTCTCTCGCTCGTCGCGATCTTCCTGCTCGTCTTCCCGCTCGTGATCCCGAGCCCGCCGCGCTGGCGCCTGATCACCACCGCCACCTGCGCCGCCACCGCGCCCTTCGCGATCGCGC
>JABURT010000207.1 GCA_014762495.1 Gammaproteobacteria bacterium
CGTTCCACTGCTTTTCGGCCTCGCTACCCTTGGCCTTGCCATCCCAGCCGGCATAGATGTCTTCCGGGATCTCGAAGGGTCCGTGGTTCCAGCCCAGATTTTCGCGGGTGGCCTTGATCTCGTCTTCACCCAGGGGGGCACCGTGGCAATCGTGGCTGCCACACAGATTAGGCGAACCGTAGCCGATGGTGGTGCGGGTGCAGATCAGTGAGGGCTTGTCGTTGACCGACTTGGCTTCCTTGATCGCCTTGTTGACCGCCTCGGCATCGTGGCCGTCGACGTCGGCGATGACATGCCAGCCATAGGCCTCGAAACGCTTGGGTGTATCGTCACCGAACCAGTCGTCGGTATGACCGTCGATGGAGATGTTGTTGTCGTCCCAGAAGGCCACCAGCTTGCCGAGGCCCCAGGTACCGGCCAGGGCGCAGGCCTCGTGGGAAATACCTTCCATCATGCAGCCATCGCCCAGGAATACGTAGGTATAGTGGTCGACGATGTGGTGTCCGTCACGGTTGAACTGGCCGGCCAGGGTACGTTCGGCCAGGGCCATACCGACGGCATTGGTGATGCCCTGACCCAGAGGACCGGTAGTGGTCTCGACGCCAGGGGTATATCCGTATTCGGGGTGACCGGGGGTCTTGGAGTGCAGCTGACGGAAGTTTTTCAGCTCGTCCATGGGCAGCTCATATCCCGACAGGTGTAACAGGGAATAGATCAGCATGGAGCCGTGACCGTTGGACAGTACGAAACGATCGCGATCGTACCAGTCGGGATTGGTCGGATTGTGCTTCAGATGGTCATTCCACAATACCTCGGCGATATCGGCCATACCCATGGGGGCTCCGGGGTGACCGGATTTGGCCTTCTGCACCGCGTCCATGCTCAGGGCACGAATGGCATTGGCTAGTTCTCTACGACTAGGCATAGATCTCTCCTAAACTTTAAGTAAATCTGCTAGGCAGGTGGCCGAATTGGCCATCTGCTTGGATTGTCGTGACAATCCCAATTCTGAAATTCCCCGAAGCCGGTAGCATTTCATCTTGTATGGGAAAACAAGGACTGTATGCCCTTCCCTTTGTCTATGCGTCTCATGGTGCATGTTATGGCTTGTTG
>JABURT010000010.1 GCA_014762495.1 Gammaproteobacteria bacterium
CGCCTGCGCAGCCCTGCGAATCCTCAAGTCCTGCGGCGTGCCGGTGAGCTGACCGCGCCTTTCCAGCGATTCGACGCTTTTTCCCCGGAATGTGAAGGCGTTTGCCGGTTTTGCCCTTGCGCCCCGGCGCCGGGGAGCCAGATTTGAAACGACCGGCCGAAACGCTTAGATTCAATGGCGGGAGGCGGGAAGGACGCCCGAAATCGCCGCCGGATAACAACGGGATGGAGCGCGAATGTCCGATATGTCTGATTCGCCGGAATGGGAAATCCAGGAGGCCTTCCAGCCGACCCCGCAGGACGTAGTCTTCGATCTCGATCGGACGCTGTCCTCCGTCGTTTCCCTGAGGACCAAGATACCGGACGACGCCTTCACCGCCTCCATCCTGGGTACCGAGCGGGCCGGCAACGGCGTGGTCATCGACGACAACGGCCTGATCCTGACCATCGGTTATCTGATCACCGAGGCCGAGACCGTCTGGCTGCTGGGCGGCGACGGGCGGGCCAGTCCGGGCCATGTGGTCGCCTACGACCAGGAGACCGGCTTCGGTCTGGTTCAGGCCCTGGAGGACATGAATCTGCCGACGCTGCCGCTGGGCTCGTCGCATGAGATCCAGGTCGGCGACACGGCGATCGTCGCCGGTTTCGGCGGACGGGCGCATGCGACCAAGGCGCAGGTGGTGGCGAAACGCGAATTCGCGGGCTACTGGGAATACGTCCTGAACGAGGCGATCTTCACCGCCCCGGCGCATCCCAACTGGGGCGGCTCGGCGCTGATCGACCGGTTCGGGCGGCTGGCCGGAATCGGATCGCTGTTCGTGCAGCTGCCCCGCGCCGGCGGCGAGAAGCCGCTCGACGGGAACATGATCGTGCCCATCGATCTGCTCAAGCCGATCTTCGACGACCTCCGCCTCTACGGCCGGGTGAACAAGCCGCCCCGGCCGTGGCTCGGCATGTACACGGCCGAGGCCGAGGGTGAACTCGTGGTCGTCGGTCTGGCCGAGGACGGCCCGGCGGACCAGGCGGGGATCGACATCGGGGACCGGGTGCTGGAAGTGGACGGCGATCCGGTGGACAGCCTCGCCGACATGCTGCGCCGGGTCTGGTCGCT
>JABURT010000107.1 GCA_014762495.1 Gammaproteobacteria bacterium
GAAGCCTGTACGTGACGTAAACTTATCAAAGTTAATGATGACATATCTCATGCGACCGTTCGGTTGCAGATGGACTGTTGCCTGAAAAATCAAATCAAAGCCCGCTCGATAGTAGGAGTGGGCTGTTACCCATCATTCAAACCCTATACAGTCTTTCTATCAGGTCGTCATGGTGATGGCGAGGTGCTAAAAGAGGCGTTATAGTATTTTTATATGATTTCGGTTGGTGGATGTCCCATAGGATATTCCCTTTGAAGTAACTGTAGTAGCTTTAGGGCTTGGGGCTTTAGGCCGGAATTAGTTGGTGGATGTCCTCTAAAGCTCATGATGTTTATAAATATGGTGGTGTTGGAGTTGGGATGAGTAGTACATTTACTTATGAATTAGATGCGGGTTTTGAACATCCATATGGTTTTAGGTGGTTCATTGGGTGGGGGACTCAATCACAAATAAATCAAGGTGGCCAACCAGACTATCTTGAAGTTTACATAAAACAACAAGTTGGAAAGTAATATGATTAAATCCAACGTTTGGTTGATGTCCTTAGCTGCAATATTTCTTCTGATATCTTGTGGCAAACCTACAAGAAGCGAGTGTATTGTTCTTGTAAATATTCAATGGGAAGATGAGGTCAACCTGAAAGATAAAAATTCTGCTTATAAAAGCTTTTTTGACTTTGTCTATAAAAATATGACTGCATATGGTTCTCCAAGTTTTTCAGTGCAAGGTGTAGAAAGGAATGAGTTATATATTCAGTTCAGTAATCGCTGCGATAAAAAATATCTTTTGGCAGAAAGGATGTTAATTGAATATGGATCGGAACCATTTTCTCATGCGCGCGTAATAAATAAGGTAATATATCCAAGTACGAGAACGATTTCTGTTCATGGAGAATCTTGGAGGGAGTAAACGAGCTGTAGGGGGTATACGGGGACATATATGGACACCCCTTATAAGTCAACTATGAAAATCCTTTAGTCATCACATAACGCCTCCTGTTGGCCTGTCAATCGTGATAGAGAAACGGTCTTGGACATATATCCGGCTTCTTTGTTGGTACCTACTCGTACCGAGCCCTGATGAGATTTAAGATCCCCTGCCGCCTCTGCAGCCATGTGGCCTTTCTGGCCGATGTCCCCGCTCAGGCTCTGACAGGGGTAAATCGTTTTTATCAATAGTAGAGGACATCCATGATCTGATTGACAGTCTTCGACCCTGAGCTAGACTGAATCGTTGAAATGTTCGTTTTCAAGGAGGAAAACGCCATGACCCGAGCCCGCAAGGAGCAGGTCTCCCTAGAGACCACCACCTATTACAACTGTATCTCCCGCTGTGTGCCGAAAATTTCCTCGCGGAACAGATAACTGATCCGCCTTTTTCAGTTATAACGCCAAGCCTGCTGGAAACGACTAATTGAGTTGGTTATCCTGTCAGCCTGCTAGACAAAACCTCAACAATATCCACGGAGTAAGTATGTCAACAACGCTGGCGTTTGACGTATATGGGACACTAATCGATACCCATGGTGTCGTTTCCGTATTACGGGAGATGATCGGGGATGAGGCAGAAGGCTTCTCACAATCCTGGCGCGATAAACAGTTAGAGTATTCTTTTCGTCGTGGTCTGATGAGAGATTACAAAAGCTTTGCTGTTTGCACGGCGAATGCCCTTGATTACACCTGTGCTCTGTATCAAGCCGATATCAGTCAAGAACAGAAACAGGCGTTGCTCGCGGCGTATCGAACACTCCCGGCGTTTGAAGAAGTAGAAGGTGCTCTGACGGAATTGTCGGGCAATCATTGTCGCCTGTTTGCCTTCTCGAACGGCACCGCGGAGGCCGTCGAGAGGCTGTTGGTCAATGCTGGGATACGCAAGTATTTTGAGGGGATTGTGAGCGTGGATGAGATTCAGTCATTCAAACCCGACCCCGCCGTTTATCGGCATTTCCTACAACGAACCGGGGCCAGTGATAGTGATGCCTGGCTGGTTTCAAGCAATCCATTTGATGTCATCGGCGCAATCAACTCTGGCATGCGTGCCGCATGGGTTAAGCGTTCAACCATTGCCATCTTTGACCCGTGGGGCATTGAACCCACGCTGATTGTCGAGTCCTTGACTGAATTGTATGCAGGGATCGGGGCGTGAAAGTAGATATATAGGAACAGTGATTATTCTCAGACGCGACTATCAGTCAGTTGGGAATTGACAGTAAAAGCACCTTTATTTTGCTCTGAATACCTTTAGTATATTAATAATCCATATGACAAAGTTCGAGGAGTCAAAATGTATAAAATAGTTCCCCTGCTGTTGCTGGCCTTTACCATACAGGCCTGTACCTGGGTCAAACTGACACCTGAAGCCGAAAAGGTGCGTGTACTCAGTGCAACCGAGGTTGAGTCCTGCAAGACCGTCGGCAAGACCACGGTTAGCCTGAAGGCCGATATTGCCGGCATTGACCGCAACCAGGAAAAGGTCAAAAAGGAACTCGAGACACTGGGTCGTAATCACGCGGCCGACATGGGCGGTGACACCATCGTACCGGCCAGCGAGATCAAAGACGGTAAGCAGAGCTTCGATGTCTATCGTTGTATCAATTAATAATGATTGGAAAAGGGCTGTAGTCTTACAGCCCTTTTTAATAGGTAAGCTGAGTGCGTCGACACGAGCTTTTATTGTCAAATGCCGACGCCAGAAACATCATCTTATGCTTCGGGGTTGATCCTGGGGTGTGTCTCTTCGCCCCAGATCATCACGACAAGTCCCGATACAAACATCGCAACCGCCGTAAACCAGAATCCCATCTCGACAGACTGGCTGAAGTAACCTACCAGTCCCAGTGCCAGTGCACCAATCCCATAGCCGAGGTCTCGCCAGAAGCGATAGATGCCGATGGCAGAACCGCGCCAGTTGGGGTGGGCGATGTCGCCGACGGCGGCGCTGATGTTGGGGTAGAGCAGGGCCATACCGAATCCGGTCACCGCCGCGCTGAAGCCCCACCAGGCCAGGCCGTCGCTCATGAGGGTCATGCCGACGCCTGCGCCGCAGAGCCACATGCCCCAGACGATGGGCTTTTGTCGTCCGATCTTGTCCGACAAGGGGCCGGTGAAGAACTGTGATATTCCCCAGACGAAACCGTAGATGCCCACGATCCAGCCGATGTTGGCCAGGCTCATGCCCTGGCTATAGAAGAACACGGGATAGAAGACCCAGATGAGGGCATCGACGAACTTCTCCACCAGGCCCGCCTGGGAGAAGGCAAACATGCGCTTGTCGCGCCAGGACATGAGGGTGAAGACCTCCCAGGTCGTGGGCGTGTCGGAAATATTCTTCGGGTAGCGCGGCACCGGGCCGGTGGATTTGCCGGCGGCATGGTTGGCGGCCTCGGCCCTGGCCCAGGGCAGGGTGTCGACGACGAAGGTGAGGGCATTGATGATGGCAAGGATGACGACCACCATTCCGAACCACATGAGGCCTTCGCGCACACCGAACATTTGGGACATATA
This sequence comes from Gammaproteobacteria bacterium, assembly GCA_014762495.1. Taxonomy (GTDB): domain Bacteria; phylum Pseudomonadota; class Gammaproteobacteria; order Thiohalospirales; family Thiohalospiraceae; genus JABURT01. The sequence continues at coordinate 3,504 of JABURT010000107.1, forward strand.
ACCGGTGACGACACCGGCCACGGCGACGCCGAAGTAACCGGCGAATTCATTGAAGCCGATGGTGAGGCCGCGCTGGTTGGCGTGGGTGATGTCCAGCTTGGCGGTCTGGGTCATGGACCAGGCCAGGCCCTGGTTGATGCCGAGCAGGACGGTGGCGGCGACGATCCAGTTCCACGATGGCGCGTAGAGGATCATGGCGGGGATGGGCAGGGCGACGATCCAGCCCCAGATCAGCACCGTCTTGCGTCCGACCCGCTCCGACAGGCGACCGGCGACGAAGTTAAGCGAGCCCTTGACGAAACCGAAGGCGACGACGAAGGCCATGAGCAGCATGAAAGAACCGCTGGGGACATCGAACTCGGACTCGGCCAGCGCCGGGATCACCGTGCGGGTCATGCCCAGGGTGAGGCCGACGAAGAAGACCTGCAGCAGTTGGTGGGTGAACTGGTTGAGGTTGGGGCGGATGCCGAAGTGATATTCCGTCATGGGGGAGCCTGCTTGAGAAAAGTTATTCAATTATATACTTGAATAACATTTCAGGCAAAGCCCTGCCGCAGCATCGGCGACTATGAGGCCATGTAGGCGCGCCAGCCGCCGAATTCGGTGATGTCCGTGGCGTCTTCGATGCCATAGGGCTCGCAGATAAAGCCGGGTAGCCAGCGACCGTCTGCCAGTTCCAGCTTGCCGATCCCCAATGGGGCGGGGATGTTGGCGACGAAGCTGCCGAACTCCTGATTCGGGACCGACCAGACTTCCACTTCTAATGAAGCACCGCCTTGTTCCACCCGCACGACACCCGGTCGATAGGGCGGGCCACCGGCCAGGGCATAGAGCTTGTAGCGGGCCACGGTTTTAGTGCGCGACTGCAACTTTGCCCCGCGCTCGGTAAGTTGCCAATTGAGCGGCAGTCCCTCGAGGTGGGCGCCGGCGACGACGACCGGGATGCTCTGCGTGGGAAGTTGGGTGTCGTGCGTGTCCAGGGAGGGCAGGCTTTGGCTTGCCCCCATGGGCAGTTGCAGGGCCTGTTGCCAGCGCCTGGCGAAGGAGAGCAGCTTGATGTCGCTAAAGGCTCTGGAGACGAAGGTGATCCCCCAGGGCAGACCGTTGTCCATGAATCCTACCGGCACGGCGATGGAGGCATAGTCCAGCAGGTTCATATAATTGGTGTAATAGCCCAGGTTGCTATTGAGCTTGATGGGATCGGCGAGGACCTCATCGATGGTGTAAATGGTCCCCGCCGTGGGCGTGACCAGGATATCTACATCATCCATAAGTTCGTCGGTGATCTTCTTATAGTGTTGCAGTTGATAGATGGCCTTGAAGGCATCCATGGCGGTCTTATCGACCGAGCCGCCGATGATGGTGTTGATCACGGGTAACAGTTTATCCGCCTGTGTCGTGATCAACTCTTCGATGGCGACGTATCGCTCCGCCGTCCAGGGTCCTTCATAGAGGAGTTTTGCAGCGGAGAGAAAGGCCGAGAAGTCCATCTCTCTTTTTATGCCGCCCAAGGTTTCCAGTTGTTTGACTGCATCCTCAAACAGGGACTGTGCCGATTCATTACCAAAGAATTCCAGCTGATCCGGTTTAGGCACGGCAAAGTGGAACTCGCCTTCGGGCAGTCCGTAGTGGCGGCCCAGGTTGTCATAGACGTTGGGGCAGGCGTAATCGTCCTCGGCATCGTAGATCGCGGCCTCAGTCAGCACACGGTTGGCATCGTCGGTGGTGTTGGCGAAGATGGTCACGCAATCGAGGCTGCGACAGGCGGGCACCACACCTCGGGTGCTCAAGAGACCACGGGTCGGTTTGACGCCGATGAGGTTATTGAATGAAGCGGGTACGCGCCCGGAACCGGCGGTGTCGGTGCCCAGCGAAAAGGCCGCCAGGCCAAGTGCCACCGAAACCGCCGAGCCGGAGCTGGAACCGCCCGAGATGTACTCATCGTTAAAGGCATTGTGGCAGGGGCCCCAGGGTTCGGGCGAACGGGTGCCCACCAGCCCGGTGGCGAACTGATCCAGGTTGGTCTTGCCGACGGGGATGGCGCCGGCCTCGATGAGCTTTTCCACCACGAAGGCGGAACGTTCTGGGGTATAGCGGTATTCGACGCAGGCGGCCGTGGTCGGGATCCCGGCCAGGTCGATATTGTCCTTGATGGCGAAGGGGATCCCATAGAGCGGCAAGGTGTCTGGTGACTCGCCCTTGAGCCGTTCGAGATAGGGCGCGCGTTCGTCCGCGGTCAGTTTATGGATCCAGATGTTTTTATGCGTATAGCTCGTGTCGGCCTCATCGATGTGAGCCAGCACCTGTTGCGGTGTCAGGCTGCCGTCGGCATAGGCGGACAGCAAGGCGGTAATGGTCATCTCCATCAGCTGTCGTCCTCTTCAAGGATCAGCAGGACCTGTCCCGCGTTGACCTGGCCGCCGACTTCCCGTTGTATGGAATAGATGGTGCCCGAGGCGGGCGCGGTGATCTCGATCTCCATCTTCATGGACTCCAGTATCATCAAGGTCTGGTCCGCCTCCACGCGATCGCCCTGGCTCACCAGGGTCTGCCAGATGCTGCCGGCCACCGGGCTTTCGATGGTGAAGCAGTTGTCGGGGACATGGCCCTCTTCACCCTGTTCGACATTGAGGTCCTGTTCGGTGCTGAAGTTGATCTGCCCACTCTCGCGCCAGCGTTGCAGTTCCTCGGCAAAGGCCTGGTCGCGGCGTTCGGTAAAGTCACGAATACTCTCCTCGTGTTCACGCAGGAACTCGACATGGTCACGAAGTCGGAAGCGGGTCTCTTCGATCTTTAATGGGTACTTGCCACGTGGAAAGTCTTTTCGGATCTGTTCCAGCTCTTCGTGGCTGACCGGATAGAAGCGAATCTGATCGAAGAAGCGCAACAGCCAGGGCTGGGTAAACTCGTTCGTGGAGCGATAGCGGTTCCACATCTGCAGGGTGCGGCCGACGAACTGATAGCCACCCGGTCCTTCCATGCCGTAGACACAGAGATAGGAGCCACCGATGCCGACGGAGTTCTCCGCGGTCCAGGTCCGTGCCGGGTTGTACTTGGTGGTGACCAGGCGCTGGCGCGGGTCCATGGGCGTGGCCACCGGGGCGCCGAGGTAGACATCGCCCAGGCCCATGACCAGGTAGCTGGCCTCGAACAGGATCCGGTTGACTTCGTCGATGGTCTCAAGGCCGTTGATACGGCGTATGAATTCGATGTTGCTGGGACACCAGGGGGCGTCCTTGCGCACCGACTGCATGTACTTGTCGATGGCCAGTTGGCAGGCGGGGTCGTCCCAGGAGAGGGGCAGGTGGACCACTCGCGCCGGGACCTCGAGCTTGTCGATGTCCTTGAGTTCGCGCTCGTTTGCCAGCAACACGCTCATCAGTTCATCGAGGGAAAGACGTTGACTGTCGTAATGCACCTGCAGGGAGCGAATGCCGGGGGTCAGTTCCAGGATCCCGTCGATGGCCTGCTCCTGTAGCGACAGCATCAGGGCATGGGCGCGAAAGCGCAGCGCCACTTCCAGTTGCATGGGGCCGTATTCCACCAGCAGGAATTGATCGCCCGCGGTGCGGTAGACCACCTCGATCTCGTTTTCTTCCTTACCGAGTTGATAATGGATGGCGTTATCCGGTGTGACCGCCTCGTAGGCATATTCCTGCAGGCTGAGCGTGGCGATGGAGGTTTCCTGAGTGCGCTTGATGGCCACCGCATCATCCATGCTCACCGGTGTGAATCGGATCTTGTCACCGGCCTTGAGCTGGCCCAGTTTCCAGAGGTCGGCACTGATGACGGTGGCGGGGCAGACAAAACCGCCGAGCGAGGGACCGTCGGGGCCAAGGATCACCGGCATGTCACCGGTGAAGTCGACGGTGCCGAAGGCGTAGGCATTGTCGTGGATGTTGGAGGGGTGCATGCCCGCCTCGCCGCCGCTGTCGCGGGCCCATTCGGGCTTGGGACCAATCAGGCGGATGCCGGTGCGGCTGGAGTTGTAGTGCACCTCCCACTCGGCGCTAAAGAAATTCTCGATGTCCTCGTCGGTAAAGAAGTCGGGGGCGCCGTGCGGGCCATAGGTCACGCGCAGTTCCCACTGGCTGTCCAGGGAGGGGCGAAGCACCTCGGGGATCACTTCATCGGCATAGGCATGGACGGGGTTGCCCAGGTGCAGGACATCCCCGGCACGCAGGGCGCGGCCGTTATGTCCGCCGAACTGGCCGAGGGTGAAGGTGGACCTGGCGCCCAGGTAATCGGGGCAGTCGATGCCGCCGTCGATCAATAGATAGGTACGGGCGCCGTCCTGTTTCATCTTGCCCATCTTCAGCACCTGGCCGGGTCGAATGGTATGCACCTGCCAGAATGCCAGTTCCTCATCATCCAGCTTCGCCGTCATCTCGGCGCCGGTGAGGACGATGCGCGCCTCGGTGTTGAAGCGCAGGGTAGGGCCGTTGAGGGTCAGCTCCAGGCCGGCCGCATCGTCCGGATTGTTCAACAGGCGGTTGCCGAGGCGGAAGGAGTAGCTGTCGAAGGGACCGGAGGGGGGCACGCCCACGTCCCAGTAACCGATACGTCCCGGCGTATCCTGAATGGTGGTCATGGTACCGGCATTGATCACATCGATGCTATTGGCCTCATAGCTGAAGTCATTCAGGTAGCGGGTATAGATCTCACCCTGTTGGAAGATCTCGGTCTCAAGTATATGGCGAACATATTCGATGTTGGTCTCGACGCCATAGATGCGTGTCTCTCCCAGGGCCTCGTGTAAGGCCCGCATGGCCTCGTCTCGATTTCTCGCGGTGATGATGAGTTTGGCCAGCATGGGATCGTAAAAGGGAGAGACCTCGATCCCACCTTCAATCCAGTGGTCGACGCGTATCGCATCACCCTGTGGAAACTCCACCTGACTCAACAGGCCTGCGGAGGGTTGAAAGTCCTTATTGGGGTCCTCGGCATAGACTCGGGTCTGGATGGCGTGACCGGTGGGACTGAGCTGCGAGGCCAGGGAGTTCAAATCGGGCAGGTCATGAGCGGCCAGTCGTACCATCCAGGCCACGAGGTCAATGCCGTAGACCTGCTCGGTGACGCCGTGCTCCACTTGCAGTCGCGTATTGACCTCAAGGAAATAGAATTTATCTTCCTTTTGGTCATAGACAAACTCGACGGTACCGGCATTGCGATAGTCGATGGCTGCGACCAGCCGAGTCGCCGTGTCCTGCAACTCGTTACGTACCGCATCGCTAAGCCCGGGCGCGGGGCACTCCTCGATCACCTTCTGGTTGCGGCGCTGGGTCGAGCAGTCGCGTTCGCCCAGCGCGATGGCCTTGCCCTGACCATCGCCGAAGATCTGCACCTCGATGTGGCGGGCACGCTCGATGAATTTTTCCAGGAAGACGCCGCTGTTGGAGAAATTGTTCTCGCCCAGGCGACGCACCGATTCGTAGGCGCCGCGCAATGTCTTTTCGTCATAACAGAGTTGCATGCCGATGCCGCCACCGCCGGCGGTGCTCTTAAGCATCACCGGATAACCGATCTCATCGGCGGCGCTGACCGCTTCGTCCAGTGAGTCCAGCAACTCGGTACCGGGCAGGAGCGGGACATCACTCTGCTGGGCCAGGCTGCGCGCGGTATGTTTCAGTCCGAAGGTTTCGATCTGCTCGGCGGTCGGGCCGACGTAGGCGATGCCCTCGGCCTCGCAGCGGCGCACGAACTCGGCGTTTTCACTCAGGAAACCGTAACCGGGATGGACTGCCTCGGCGCCACTTTGTTTGATGATCTCGAACAGCTTGTCCTGGTTGAGGTAGGTATCGGCGGCGCGGCCTTCGCCCAGGGCATAGGCCTCGTCGGCCTGCAGCACATGCAGGGAATCGGCATCGGCCTCGGCATAGACCGCTACCGAGGTGATGCCCATCTGTTTGAGTGTGCGGATGATACGCGTGGCGATGGCACCACGGTTGGCAATCAAGACTTTGTTAAACATAGCTGTGGCCTTCGTAAGCCAGAGCGGGTCGTCCCGCTTTTCTCGCTATCACCCACGGGTCGTCCCGCGGGTGTTCGAACCAGGTAGGGTTCAGTCCCAAATCAATACTTCGATGGGAGTCGGGTTGTAGGCGTTGCACGGGTTGTTGAGCTGGGGGCAGTTGGAGATGAGGACAATCACGTCCATCTTCGCTTCCAGCTCGACGTACTTACCCGGTGCCGACAGACCGTCTTCGAATGTGAGGCCACCGTCTTCGGTGATCGGCACATTCATAAAGAAGTTGATGTTATGGGTGATGTCACGCTTGCTCATGCCGAACTCTTCGTTCTCGGCCACGGCCAGCATCCAGCTGTCGCGACAGGCATGCATGCATTTGGTCTCCAGGCCATAACGAACGGTGTTGCTCTCGGTGGCGCAGGCGCCGCCAAGTGTATCATGACGGCCGCAGGTATCGGCAACGATCTCCAGCAACACATTGCCCTCGGTGGACATGAGCTGCGTGCCGGTGGTGAGATAGACATTGCCCTGTTCACGTATGGTGTCCACCGCGCTGTAACGATCGGTGGGATCGGCGGCACTATAGAAGATGGTATCGGCGGCCTGGTTGCCCTCCAGGTCGAGGATGCGAACGGTCTGTCCCTTTTTGACTTCCTTCATGTAATAGTCGCCGGCGGGAACGATGTCGCGTTGTATCGCGTTATCCGCTATCAGTTTACTTTCCTTAATCATGTGAGCATCCTCCGTGCAGACCGAGATGGAAGATTTCGTTGTTCTTGAACCCGCGCTGATTTTCCGGGCGTGAGTTCATGCACAAATCGTCCTCGCTGACCTCGGGGGCCTCGATGATTTCATATTGAACCGGTTTGCGCGGATACTCGCTGGCCGGATTCAGGGGATGCGGGCAGGTATGCATCAACACCAGGGTATCCATCTCGAAGCGCAGTTCGATGGAATCCCCGGCCTTGCTGTTGCCTTCGACATAGACCAGGTTGCCGTCCGCATCGACCTTGACCGCCGAGAACAGGTTGAGGTTGGCGGCCATGTCCTTCTTGCCCAGGCCATACTTGGCCAGTTCCACCAGGAAGCTGGTATAGCCGTTCTGGTTCCAGTCGTTGCGATAGTCCTGGTAGCTGTGTTCGCCCCACTTGGCGGCAATCTTTTCCTTGGTGGTATTGCCGCAAACGGTCTCGTGCCAGCCGACACTGTCCTCGACGATGGAGGCGAAGATGCGACCCATATCGGAATAGAGGCAGTTGCCGCGAGTTAGCTTGAAGGTATGCTGGGCCTTGAGGGTATCGGGGGCGTTGTATCGTTCCAGCATGTTCTCGGGGTTGTAGAACAACATGCCGACATTGGCGCCACCTTCCAGATCCGTCAGGCGCAGGATGGTTCCCTTGCGCATGTGCATGGACCAGTGACAGGCACCGGCCAGCTTGTCTTCATATAAAACTTTCTTACTCATAATTCACTCCACTAACCACATGTCGGTTACAGGTTTCTCTTATTGTGTTGCCGCACCCGGTAGCGGGTGTACCTGCGGCAGGATAGAAGTTGACATCAATAATCGACCACTTATGACCCCGCGACAGGCGATCATTTTATCGGCGATCAGGCGCAGTCTATCGGCCGGTCCCTGAACCAGTACCACCTCCATGGTCTGGGCATGTAACAGGTTGACGCTCAGCGAGCTGACCACTTCGTCTATGTATTCATGTTGCAGATCCGACAGGCGCTTTTTTAACCCGGGTATGGAATGGTCATAGACCAGGTTGATGGTGCCGGCCATGATCTCTTCACCGAGTTTTACCTTGTAGTCGGAAAGCTGTTGATAGATCATTTCACCAATGGCCTGGGAACGACTTTCAAAACCGCGCACCTCCACCATCCAGTCCAGCTCCTTGAGCAGGGACTCGGGCAGTGAGATGCTGATGCGACTGACGTTGGCCTTTTCGTTCACGGTCTTATCCTAGAACAGATGCGAATAGCGCTCGATTTCCCAGGCGGAAATATTCTGATGATACGCTTCCCATTCCTCGCGCTTGTATTTAATGAACTCGTCACGTAGCTCTTTGCCCAGTACCTCTTCCACAAAGGGATCGGCCTCGAAGGCATCGACGGCCTCGGACAGATTCTGCGGCAGGAAGTCGATGCCGCGAGCGTCACGTTGGTCTTCCGACAGTTCATAGAGGTTGTCGTCCTGGGGATTGCCCGGGTCGATGCCTTCACGTATGCCTTCCAGTCCCGCTGCCAGGGCCAGAGTGGCGGCGAGATAGGGATTCAGCGCGCCGTCGGCATTGCGCGATTCGCAGCGGCCGCCGTTCATGGGCACGCGAATGGAGTTGGTGCGATTATTGGACCCGAAAGAGTTGAACACCGGTGCCCAGGAGAAGTAGGCCATGCTGCCCTGGCGCACCAGTCGCTTATAGCTATTGACCGTGGGCGAGAAGGTGGCGCACAGCGCGCGGCCGTGCTTGATGATGCCGCCGATGAACTGGTAGCCCAGCTCGGTCAGGCCCAGCCCCTTGGGGTCGTCCTTGGGATCGCAGGCGAACAGGTTCTTACCGGTTTCCTTATCATACAGAGACATATTGAAGTGGGCACCGTTGCCGGTCTTGTCGGCAAAGGGCTTGGGCATGAAGGTGGCGAGCAGGCCTTCCTGCTTGGCATATTCCTTGGCCATGTAGCGGAAGAAAATAAAACGGTCGCACATGGTCAGGGCATCACTGTACTGGAAGTCGAATTCGTACTGACCGTTGGCGTCTTCATGATCGAAGGAGTAGAGGTCCCAGCCGAGATCGTTGATGGTGGTGGCAACCTTGTCCAGCCAGGTAAACTGATCCATGAAACCGCGCACGTCGTAGCATGACTTCACCAGCTTATCGTCGGGATTGGGCACCTTGAGGCTACCGTCTTCTTCCTGCTTGAGCACGAAGACCTCGCACTCGATGCCGAGGTTCATGCCGAAGCCCATCTCCTCGGCCTGTTTGAGTACCTTCTTCAGCGCGACACGCGTATTGATCTCGTAGGGTTCACCCTTGAAGGTGTTATCGGCCGGCATCCAGGCCACTTCGGGTTGCCAGGGCAACTGGATGATGTGATCGAGATCGGGGACCGAGGCGATCTCGTCATCATTGGGTGCCTGGCCCAGACCATCGAGCGCATAACCGGTATACAGCTCAGAGCCTTCGGCCATATGCGCGAGGTGATCGATGGGCACGAACTTGCCCTTGGGAATGCCATGTATGTCGACATAGGCGCCCAGGCAATACTTGATGCCCTTGTCTTTGAGTTCCTGTGTCAGTTGTTCGATCGATTCAGAGCCTTTCACTGCAAAACTCCTGAGATTAAAATTCCAGTGTCTCGTGGTAGGAGACATTCAAAGGGGATTCTTCACGCATGCCCTTGCGCACCATCTCGCTCAGGTCCTCTACCATCCATTGAAACAGTTGCTCGCCCTTGGCCTTACTGGCCAGACTCGGCTTGCCGGTGACGCCGTTGGTACTGGTGCGGTTAACCGGATGGGCAAAGACGCTGTCGGTGGTGCGATCCTCATCATCACTCTCGGCGAGCTTTTCCTCGCGTACCATTTGTGGACTGACCGCCATCATTAAGGATGTCTCGGCGCCGTTGGCGTGCCAGTCCTCGGCATCATGAAAATGTTCCCGGCGAACGCGTTCGCTGATGCTGGCCGAGTTGACCAGTGCGATCATGAAACCATCGTGTTCGGCCCGCAGCATCTCCAGTGCACAGCGCAGGGGCGCGGCATTGGTGACATGAGAGTTGACGATAAACAGTCGACGAAAACCGGAGGCGTGAATCCAGTCACCCAGGTCCTTGACTACATCGATAAGGGTCTTGGGTTGCAGGGCGAGGGTACCGGGCCAGCGCTTTGAATGACCGATGGAGCAGCCATAGGGCAGGGTCGGAAGCACCACCGCGCCGGTCTGATCGGCCACCGCCTCACACAGATGCCGGGCGATGTCGGCATCCATGCCGCAGCCCATGTGCGGGCCGTGTTGTTCGGTGGCGCCCACCGGCAGGATGGCCGTGTCCATGCCCTCGGCAACGCGCAGGCCGACCTCTTCCCAGGTCAGCTCATGCCACTTGGTGTTGGCCGCGACACTCATTAGAAGACGCTCTCGACTTCATCGTCTACCGGGACCATGCGTACCATGTTGATTCGATCCTCTTCGGCATCCTCCTTCTTGGGGGGATGGATCAGATCTTCCAGGCGCTTCTTGGTGGCGAGGAATTCGGGACTGAGAAACTGATCGGGGTTTCGCGGTTGCGGCACGGGGACCTCGATCACCTCCTGCACCTCGCCGGGGTGGGCCTTGAGCACGAGGATGCGATCGGCCAGGTAGATGGCCTCGTCCAGGTCATGGGTGATGAAGACGATGGTGATGTCGATGTTCTTCCAGATCTCCATCAGATAGGCCTGCATCTTGGCGCGGGTCTGGGCGTCGAGGGCACCGAAGGGCTCGTCCATTAATAGAATGCGAGGCTGGTTGGCCAGGGCGCGGGCAATGGCGACGCGTTGCTTCATGCCACCGGACAACTGGTGCGGGTAGCTGTTGGCGAACTTGGACAGGCCCACCAGATCGATCCACTGGAAGGCCTCTTCCTCGGCGGTCACTCGGCTGTGACCGGTCATCTGCAAACCGAACATGACGTTCTTCTTCACCGTCAGCCAGGGGAACAGGGTATAGCCCTGGAACACCATGCCGCGATCCGGCCCCGGTCCCTGCACCTCCTTGCCGTCGAGCAGGACTCGACCGCTGCTCTGGGTTTCGAGCCCGGCCAGGGTGCGTACCAGGGTGGACTTGCCGCAACCGGATGGACCGATGACGCAGACAAACTCACGTTTGTAGGTCTTGAAGTTAATGTCCTTGAGCGCGGTCACCTTGCCGGTGGGCGTGTCGAATTCCTTGTAGAGGTTTTCCACCTCCAGGATCACGGGGCGTTTTTTCAGACGTTCGAATCGGTCGCGTACCGCGTCGGACTGTTCGAGATAACTGGGCAGTTCAATCTTTGTCATGGTCTAGTCCTGTCTCAGGCCGTGGCAGCGTTGTTCTTTTCCCAGCGGAACAGGCGCTTGCCCAGTTTCGCCAGCAGGATGTCGGTGGTGAGGCCGATGATGCCGATGATAATGATGGCGGCAAACACGTTATCGAAATTCTTGTAGCGCGCCTGTTGCGTGATAAACCAGGTGATGCCGGAACTGGTGCCGATCAACTCGGCAACGATGAGGTAGGTCCAGGCCCAGCCGAGCAGGATGCGCAGGTCCTTGTATACATTGGTGATAATGCCGGGCACCACGACCCGGAACAGCAAGGTGACGTTTTTTGCGCCCAGGGTCAGGGCGGCCTCAAGCAGGGAAGGGTCGAGTCGTCGCGTGGTATTGGAGATGACCAGGACCTGCTGGAAGAAGGTGCCGATAAATATGATGGCAATCTTGGGGGCATCGTGTATGCCCAGTATGGCCACTGCCAGGGCGCCGAAGGCGGGTGCCGGCAGGTAGCGAAAGAATTCTATAAAGGGTTCGTAAAGCTTGGAGGCGACACTGTAGGTGCCGGCCAGTATTCCCAGTGGTACACCCACCAGGGAGGAGAGGAAAAATCCCCAGAATATGACCTGTATGCTGTCCCACAGGCTTTCATGCAGCCACTTCTCCTCCTGTCGTTTGGGAGGCGTGGTAAAGGCCTTGTAAAAGGCCGCCGCAACTTCATGCGGAGCGGGCAGGTAGACGGGATTGGCCGGGTCGCCCTTTGGAAGCGGTTTGCCGGTTCCCTCGAGATTATCCACCTCGCGGTAGAAGTCTTCCTTGTCTATCAACATCCCTTTATTGAAATAGCTCACCGCGCCGGGCTCGCTGATTTCCATCTTGGGATGCCAGATAAAGGGTACGTAACTGATCAGGCTCCAAAGCAGTAGTGGAATGATAAAACTCATCACCGAGAGTGTGACAACCTGCTTTTGTGTCAACTCCGTACGAACGCTAAACCACTTACTCTGCTTCATAGATTCTTAACCTGTCAGTACGTACCCGTTAGCTGAATTCCAGTGTTGATTACATCTCGTTGGTCAGAGACGGATCGTAGTAGCTGGAAATATCTTCCGGTGTCTTGTAGACCTGGTTATCCACATTGAACTGATCGGAGATCACGGAAGAACCGTACAGGGAACTGAATCCATCGCCCTTGGCCATGTGCTTCTTGGCCTCTTCCAGGGTCAGGATGTTGGTGCCACTAACAAAGGACTTGTACTCAGCGGGTTCGACACCAACGCGTGAGGCCATGATGGCAATGGCGTCATCAAAGGTGGCGGGGTCCTTGATGTAGTCAACGATGCGGTACCAGACCTTCATGACCTTGGCGTAGTCGTCGCGACGGGCGGAGTAGCTCTGCGGTGAGGCGGCGAGGACGTCGTAGATCAGTCCGGGCTTGTCGGCGCTGGTGTAAATGGCGCTGGAACCGGGAACCAGTTTCAGGGCTTCACCGGAGTTGGGCTGCCAGGCAACAATGGCATCAACCTGTCCGGAGGCGAGGACCTGAGGGGTTTCATTGGTGGGGACATTGACCAGGGTGACATCGGATTCGCTCATGCCGTTGTCTTCCAGGGCGGTCAGCAGCAGCAGGTGACCGACGAAGCCGATTTCGACACCGACCTTCTTGCCCTTGAGGTCTTTCACGGATTCGATGCCGGGGGCACCGATGACCATGTCGTTACCATTAGAGTAATCGTTGACCAGGACCATTACGCTCTTGGCACCGGTAGAGCCGGTAACCAGGGCATCGCCATTGGTCATGGAGACGGCATCAAGCTTGCCGGCGGCGAAGGCATCCATGGAGGCGACGTAGTCGAACCATTCGAACTTGACCGGTACGCCTTCCTCTTCAAACCAGCCCTTTTCGATACCGACCTGCCAGGCTACCCAGCCGGGCCAGTCGCTGTAGCCGAGAATCAACGGCTCTTTGGGCTCTTCGGATGAGCAGCCCTGCAGGCCGATCAAACTGGAGCCAATGAATACTGCGGCGGCAACACCGCCCAGAATCTTGCTCATTAAGGTTTTCATGTGTTTACCCCTCGGTATTACGATTGGACAAATTCGTAATACTGAAAGTGCAAGGCTTATGCCATGCAAGCCATAAGGTCTTTTTGTCTATAAGAAACAGTTACATAAGAAATTCATTTCAACGATGGACGCTCATCGCTCGCACTTGGATGCGCTGCAACGGTGCATCATCGAAGCCGATCTGGCGTCAATGGATCAGTATGGGGCAGTCTCCCCACATCGCGGACCGTACCCTGGGCTGAACCGCCCGAACGGGGCTGGCATCGCAATTGCTTTGACAGTCCCGGTCTAAGTGGATGAGTGATCACAATGCAATTGGCGCTGTATAAAACCCTGTGGGGACATGAGGGCACGCTTGAAGAGGCCCTCAATGAGGTCCGCGATGCAGGCTGGCAAGGGATAGAGGGACCGGCCCCACTGGAACGCGATGCGCGGAACAGGATGAAGTCGCAACTCGAGGCGAGTGGACTTGCCTATATCGCCGAGATCACCACGGCCGGTTCCTATGTGCCCGAGCGTCGGGCCACACTGGACGAACACCTGGAGAGTTTTGAGCAGAAACTCGATGCCAGCATGGAATTGAACCCACAGTTCATTACCTGCCTGGGGGCCTGCGATGCCTGGGAGGAGAACAGGAGTATCGAGTTTTTTGCCCGCGCCATGGAGATGGCGCACGACCGTGGCATCACGGTCAGTTTCGAGACCCATCGATCCCGGGCCCTGTTTAATCCCTGGGTGACGCGTCGCATCGTTGAGCAACTACCGGAGATACGTCTGACGTGTGACTTCAGTCATTGGTGCGTGGTCTGCGAAAGGTTGATGGATACCGAACTGGATGTCATCGAATTCATTGCCCCGCATGCCCATCACATCCATGCCCGCGTCGGTTATGACCAGGGACCACAGGTGCCGCATCCGGCGGCGCCGGAATATGAATACGCCTTGCGTGCCCACCAGTCCTGGTGGGAGATCCTGTGGCAATCACAGCGTGATCGAGGGTATACGCAGACGACCATGACACCTGAATTCGGACCCGATGGCTACTTGCAGCATCGGCCCTTCACGGCCGAACCGGTGGGTGATTTAAAAGAGATCAATCTGTGGATGGGTGAGGAGGAGTGCAGGCATTTTGCGCGCGCATCAATGGACGAAACACAACAGGCCTAGTTGCCGGAACTGGGCCTGGCGTATTGTTCATGCAGGAGATATTCAATGAATCGCTCCAGTTGGAGCTGTTCTTCTTCATTGTTGAACTGAAACTCGACACCGTGTCGATAGCGTATCTGACCCTCTACCATGTCCAGCAATACGTAACGCACCAGACAATGCAGGGTAATGAGAGAGGGATTGAAGGGATCGCGCAACTCGATATTCAGCAGGTCGGAGTCATTGGCCAGGCTCTTCTCGGCAATCAGGCAGGCCCCACTGTTACTGATGTCATGTACCCGTACCGAGACGGTCGCCTGTTCGGTCTGTAGCTTGAGCCTGACCGGTCGGGTCAATTGATACCTGGGTGCGCTGCGTTTGAAGATACCTTCGATCTCGCGAGGATAGCTGAGATGGATCCTGGGATGGGGTTGTTCAATCGTGAACAGGACTTCGGTCATGAAGGCGTATCGGCGCTCATCGATGACGATGCGGGTGGTATAGCAACCGCCCTTGACGAAGGAGGGATAGTGTTCGGGGTTGATTGACTCGATGATGAGTTCGCGCTGATCAATATAATCGACCAGAGAGCAGGGCAGGACTTCTGTAACACCGTCTTCCCGGTCGCGTTGAAGATACAGACGCATACCCTGTTTCAGTTGCAAGCCCTCTGCCCTCATCACGCTCTCCCTTGTGAGTCGTTCAGACAGGCTACCCAGTGGCGGGGGGCTTGTCGAGGCCGTGACAAAGATTTTACAGGTCTATCAATTGGGCAGTAATGAGCGCATCTGCTTAAAGATAAAGCCCGCCGCGCGTCGGGGGCTGAGGCGGTATAGGAAATCCATCATTTTCGAGTCTGAACCGACCAGAACGCGATAACGGTCGCTCTCCACTCCGTCCAGAATCAGTTTCGCCGCCTTATCCGGTGCCAGGCCCTTGTATTCCTTTTGGTTCTCGTCGGAGCCTGATGGCGCCTCGACCTGGGAATGCTCGGCGATTTTAGTCTTCATGGCACCGGGCAGGATGAGCGTGACCCCGACATGAGTGTCCTCGAGCTCCGAGTGCAGGCCCTCGGTCAAGAGTTTCATGGCGGCCTTGGAGGCGCAATAAATGGTCTGACCAGGGACCGGTAAAAATCCCCCCATGCTGGAGACATTGGTGATATGCGCTTCGGGGCGTTCAAGCAGGTAGGGCAGGAAGGTCTTGGTCATGTAGAGCGTGCCGTAGAAGTTGATATTCATGACCCGTTCGATGGCCTCATAGTCCAGATCCTTGAGACGCACGAAGGGCTGGATAATACCGGCATTGTTGATGAGTCCGTCGATGGTCACGTGTCGCTTGAGAACCTGTTCGGGCAGGGCCTCCACCGCGGCCCGTTCGGTAATATCCACGATATGCGTGCTCAGATCGGCCTTCCTGTCTCCCGCCAGTTCCAGCGTCTCGGTGAGCCCGGCCTCGCTGATATCCACAGCTGCCACGCGGGCACCCCGATCCAGCAGGTTTAATACAAGTTCCCGGCCCAGCCCATTGCCGCCGCCTGTTACCACGATCACTTTGTCTTGTAGTTTCATCATCTTGCTCATCTATTGTTGGAAACTTCTCGTTTCCTTGGTGCGTATCCTCACCATAACAATGTGTTTCCAGTCTTTACATTGATAATGGTCAATACCTATATACTGATATCCACGTTGAACCGTAGTTCGTGATTCGTAGAACTTCTATATACGTATAGCACGTAAGCCAGGATTAGCTGTTTTTATCCCACATTACATTGCTATTCGCCACGGCGGCGGCTTCAAGTAATTTGATCAAGGGCAGGGCACGGTGCGAGAGGCTCACGGCAGGTTCGTCCTCGTCATTGTCGGTTTCCTGATTGGACGTTTCCGCCTCGACGGCGGTGACCAGGCGCTCCAAGGCCATGGGCACATCCTCGGCAAGAATGGCACCTGGTACCGTCTCGCTATGCCCCATCAGCCTCAGCATGTGAGTTGCGACATCACCGAACATCGTAATGTCCGCATAGGCAGGGGTGGAAAAGGTGACTAACATGGCGGTCTCCATTGCGTAAGATGTACCAAACTCTTACAAGTGAATTGCTTGAACAGGTAATAAGTATGGCAGAAGTCGGGGTGAATCGCAGGGAAAGAACGTTTCTCTGATATTGTAAGAAATACGACATGAAGGAGTGAGTCTGGTTCATTCGCGAACGGCATTATTTATTGGTATTTCTGATGGCTCTCATTATTAACCAAAAGCAAAAGCCAATAATTAAATATAATACGATGTTTAAAATTACACCGACTGACCAGACATAGAACACTTGTCCAGTCGTATTTGGTCCAGCGCCAAGGGATAACAGCACGATTGAGCCTGCCAGAATGCTAAAACAAGTTCTTGAGGTAATCGAAAGAATGGGTAAGTGACAACCAATAAGATCGGCATTACCAAACTGGCTAGGACCCATTTGACTAAGAAAGTCTTCATGCTATTGGCGTCTATAAGGATTCATAGATGTTTCGCGTAATCTGTGTTCCATGGCTTTGATTATTAGGGGAGGTTCAATTTGACCCCGTTACCTTATTATGGTGTTGAAATAGGGTTTCGTGAAATATGCACTACAATCGGTGTGTATTTCCCTAATTCGCGAAAGAAACCATTTGGCAACACCAACTTAATGTTGTATCTGCTCATGCTTTTTAATTTAAGTTGCCACATCAGAGAATAACCATTTCGCGATCCTCCTAAATCAAAAGCATTTGGGTTATCTACTCTTACTCCTTTTAGTTCCCTACCATTATCATCACTAACCGTGACTTCAACAGCTTTTAACATCTCATTCGTCTTACTGAAAAAATCAAGATCATATGCATCATCGTCCGTCATTTCTTCAGGTAAATGAAAAACAATGCCAAGATAATAATTATCAAAAGTCCCGTGCGCATAAAATTCACGAGTAACAATCTCACCATCTTCAGGTGTTATTTCCGACTCGAATTGAGTGTAACTTCCATATTTGCCATGTTCAATCAACAAATAACCATAGTTAATAATTATCCATAGTAAAATTGTACTCACGCCAACTATAAAAATCTTTAACATGGTCAGTAGTGCCTATTTAAAAATTCTTGGTCTGCGCAAGGCACAGAAGCTTATAGGGTCAGGTCTTGCTTTTTGCATTTCTGGAGTAAGTAAAAAAGTCAAAACGCAAGACCTGACCCCATTATCTCTTCTCGATCACCGTAGTTATCTTTTATGAATTTGAAAAGTCCTGTCCTTTCAAAATCAATAATCGAATAATATTTTTCATACTCTTCTTTAATTCTGTCTTCTCTCACTATCGCCTCTGGATAGGAAAACTAATGCCTCAAGCTATGGCACGATGTAAGGTCGGGCTCGCAATCGCGAAATATAGGGTAATGCATTTATTCCTTGAAGGATTCAGAATGCCGTTTTCCAGAATCACAAATCTCATCCCAACCCGCCTTTGAATCCACCCAAATATGGTGCGCTACGTTCATGTTCTCACCACCTTCAGTAATCGAACCGGCTGGAACCGCCATACTGGATTCATCGTTCTTAACCGGAAGGGAAGAGCCACAGACTCTACAAAATGACGATTGCCAATCACCCACTGGCTTAATCCAGGTAGTTATATTCTCTTCACCTGTAAGCCAATGGAATTTCTCATTGCATACGATGACAACCGCCACCCCGTTATTGCCCGTATATCTTCGGCAAATCGAGCAATGGCAGACATAGATGTCCGAAACGTCATCCTCGATTTCAAATGTTACCGAACCACAGTTGCATTGTCCTTTAGCCACAGTTTCCTCGGTTTCTTAATATTGCTATCTTTCCGCGCTACCACTCGATTCAAGATTCAAGACCTGACCCTGTTGTTACCGTTACTCTATTACTACAGTCCGATTTTGAGCGATTTGTTATGCGATTTATGACTTGACGCTTGCATAATAAATCTTATTTTCTGATGGTTTCACAAATATTATTTTGGCTGATGTTGCGCGTTTGTTATGGAACAATATTGACCAAGAATAGATATAAATTTGATTAGATATAACTGTTTTCTCATCAGGAAACCATGGAAACTTGTCTGAATGTATAAATATATTAACAAGATCAACACCTTCTTTTAGAATTCCGTTGAGTTTATCTCCTCGGGTCCATGTATTTGTATCTTGTAGTTCGTCTATAGAAATACCACTTGTTTGTATCTCATACACATCCAGATGGTCTCCAGTGAGAGATCGTGCTGATTCGTAACTATTTAATACAGACTGTATTTTTTTCTCACCCAAACCAGGCCAGTTCAGCACAAAACGAACATCATTTGTTGTTGCTTTATTAATTTTCACCTCATTCCCAAAGTAGAATTGATAGACAAAAAAAACTAACGCAACTAATACTAATAAACCCGATATTGCGCCCCATATGGCTAAAATAGATTTAAAATGTTTCATAGTGTATTCGCATAACGTTTACGAGCTTATAGGGTCAGGTCTTGCTTTTTGCATTTCTGGAGTAAGTCAAAAAAATCAAAATGCAAGACCTGGCCCCGTTAGTTCGCGCTCAGGATGAATGGGGGCGCCCATATTTTATCTCTACTGTTCCGTGATGTCCTTGCTTTAGCGTGTTGTTAAGGCATATTAGACCATGAAATACTTGATGCCTTTCCGTTTGTTACTTTTATAACAATTTGATCATGGACACTATCTGGCGCCGTATAAAATAAGTAGATGTTATCTTTATCGATGTATCTGTCTTCTCTTGCATATGAAAACAGCTCGCGCACCAGATGTTCTTGCATACCTATAAATAATCCATGTTGGAGCTTATAATTATTATTTTTTACCTTAATATAAACAATTGAAGCAGGGCCTTGGGTTTGTGTTGGTTTATGTAGCGTAATTTCCAAACCTGAATATATTAGCTTTATAAACTCTACCTTGCTGTCATCATGATTGCTTACAGATGGTCTAATTTCTTTCTTTGTCGGTTTGCCTAGGGTTTTTAATATTTCAGATTCAGTCATTTTTGCATTTATAACAATCCCATTTGTCAATAAGCTTTTAAATTCTTCCTTGCTAATTTTATCTAACGCGAACGATGTCGGAATTATTAGTAAATAAGATAGTATAAAAATAAGTGATTTTTTCATGCTCTGTCCATAGCGTTATTATGCACCATTTTTTTCAAACAAGCCTCAATTGCTCTTGGAAAAGCTTATAGGGTCAGGTCTTGCTTTTTGTATTTCTGGAGTAAGTCAAAAAAGTCAAAACGCAAGACCTGACCCCCGTTGTCTTGCTCACGATTTTTTCAACCAGCGGGCGCCCCGCCTCTGCTCTTTTATCCCACAGGCTAATAACAAAATTGTAATTATGTAATATAGCTCGAATGCGTCCTATGCTTCGCCATTTGTCATCAAGGGCCTCTGTATCGCCTTTTTTTGGAACTATGAAAGATAGCTCTGATATGTCTATTTCAAGCGCTTTGGTGTTGTGTATGAATGCTCTTGTTGTAAGAGTTCTCTGATATGGATTAGCTGTGAGCTTGCCATGATAATTATGTTTAAGCGCAATTAATGATTGCATTGCACCTTCAGCCTTTAGTAACCAGTTATTGGCTGTTCTAACTTTGTATTGTTCTTGTCTGACCTTGTCTTGGTGTGCAATTGTTAGGTATGCCACAAAGGCACCAAGCAGAGCTGAAAAGAAAGCCGTTGCAAAAGGTACAATGTAATCTTTAAGTGGATCACTTACAGACTTCAGACTTCTAACTGCTTCTATTAATTGTGTGGTTTCTTCATGCATTACTTTGCTCTAACGTTTGCGTAACAGGCGCGACGTAAGGAGCGTCCCAGTTGACGCACTTGTTAGGCTAAAGCCCTTTGATTGCGTCATGTCCATATAATTGAATTAGTCTGATATGCCTTTCTCTTATTAAAGTGTAACTATATGTGGTTTCTAATGATTCGATTAATGAATTCGCCCAATTTCTGTGTTTCTTCATTTCAGGATGCCCATTTAAAAGAACTTTTTGGGTGCCAGATATTTCCATGGAGTAGACAGAATTGGCAATTTTATTGTTGTCATTATTTTCGCCAGCAGTAATAAAAGAAGGAAGTCCAAATGACTTAGAGTACTCTCCTATACCAACCGAGGAACTGGATTTGTTCACCTTCAACACTAAAGTTAAATAATCTGTTTCGAACGTTATCGATAGTTGGTTGAAATCTTTATTAACTTCCGATGTTATTTTTGTTCCAGGTGGAAATATTGCTTTCCCACCAAATACCTCTGGCAAGTCCTTTAGCATACCCTGCTTGAAAAAATAGTTACTAGGAAAATATGTGTCGATAAACTCTGTTACCGTGATTTCCTTGCCTTTGTCATCAGAGCGCTGCCATGAAATTGACTCGCCGCTTGGCGTGCTTACGCGCTTTGCTTTTACATTCCATCCATTAGAGAAGTTCTTGAATAATGTATGGACTATCGAATACGTTAGTGCATCAAAATAGATCTTACTTCCGAAATCAATGTCAATATGCTCACCATCACCTTTCGGTATATCTTCTGGGCATATGTTCTGTGTTGCCATACCCAAGTCAAATGAGTAAGGTAATTTTATATTTAAGGGCCTGTATTCTGGCAGTCCATAAAAAGCGACTACAGGGAACTCAGTTTTAAAAGTTTCTACTTTATTGGATATTGATTCTTTTGTAATAAACCCCAACGCACCAAGCGTCATTGCTGTGACTAATGTAAGTACAACGCGATCAGAATCTCGGTTGAACCAAGAGTATGCAATAATAATAGAAACTAATAATGTTGAAAGTGCTATCAGGATTATTTTAGTCATTTGTTTATAAGCCTAACGACTGAGCTGTGGGGCTGCGCAGCAAAGCGGAGCGTCCCACACCAGCGCCTTGTTATATGATAGTTTCATATGCTAAGCCCTTCTCGACGTAACATCTCTAATAAATTAATACAGTCAATTTTTAAATCTTTGCACACGTTCGGGATTTTTGGGCGAACAGGTGAGTTGGTAATTAACTCCTCAGTCACAACAACACAGCCTAGTTCAATTGCAGTGGATATTACAAAAGGATCGGCACTTGATTTATTCTTTTTCAAGTCAAGTAAGCCAGGATGTGAGCGTAAGATTTGAGTGGCACGAGTCTGAATATTCGGTGTCAGTGGGCAAAAAAAATCTGTTCGAGATTTAGCCCAGGCCGATATTTCATCCTCAAATACATTCAATTCCTCCCATACATCTGCAGCTGAAATTAGAATGCCATTATCAGCCAGCTCTGTCAGTTTTGACCATGCAGATGGAAATACATCTTCTGGGTAAGTGTGTCGCATTTTTGTTAATGAGCAAGTATCGATAACATACTTAGGCGTGCTCATCACTTACCACCTAAGATTGTTTCTATTTTAGAAAAATGCTTAGATCTAACTCCCAAATAATCTGATGCATCATTCCTTGAAATAACATTATTATTCATAGCATCAAAAACAAGCGATACAAAATGCTTACTTTTAGAGCTAACTACGTCAATAGATGGTGTAACAAAACCTCCTTTTTGTCGTTTTTTGTATTCAACAGCTTCTTGCGTGAAACGCTCTCGATTCTCCAAATAAAATGATCTGCTAGTTAAGCCATGGTCAAGTAACTTTCTTAATATAACTTCTCTGCTCACACCAAAATCTTTAGCTATAGGCGCAAGTATTGCATCATTCCAACCATCTTTACTTACGCCACTCAATTGCTTGTATGACAACAATATTTCATCTGGCACGAGTACTTGTGACGCTACTGCATTGCAGAAAGTTTCAAGTCTTTGGTCAGTGGAGGGCCTGACTGCATCAGTGCTGAGATCGCAGAGTCCGCTAGAGCGAAGTAGTAAGTGAGTAAACTCATGAAGTAAAGTAAACGTTCTGGCTGCATAAGCATCTTTTCTGTTCACTACTATAAGTGGCATTATTTCGAAGTAAACAGAATACCCGCGCATATCATTTAATGCGATTTTGGTTGATTGTAACGCTAGTACTCCGTACAGAGATATTGCATTGCGCCACTCGTTAAACGCTACTCGTGAGGATCTATATTTCTTTTGTTTTTCAAATGTGATATCTAGCGCAGACCTTATTGTCTTAGCAACACTAATGGGATCATCACTTAGGGAGCAGTGTAAATCGAAAGACTGGGGCTGCTCGCCAAGTTCGGCTTCAAGCTCTAATGCAATTTCTCTGGAGTTTAAATTCGTACGAAGATCAATAGTTATTTCAGGGTCTATATCACCGTGCTCAGCACCATGATGAAGTCGATAATCTTTTACTGGAGGAGTAAAGACCTCAGGTGGTTCAGGCAAAAATAGTGCTCCAAAATTAACACGATATGTTTTTGCTATAACTCTAAGTTGGTTAATTGTTGGCTGCACATTGCCAGATTCCCAGCTTTCCAATTTTTCGCAGGGAACGCTTAATTTTTTTGCCGCATATTCCATATCCATGCGACACGATTCACGCGCCCAAATCAAAAGGTTAGGGTTTATCTGGGCACGAATGGAGTTAGTCAATGTTTTGTTCTCTTTTCATATAACTATAATTAGACCCCCTAAATGTCGTAATTAATTCCGACATTTAGGGTGTATAAAAATCCGGGTTTCTTAAAAATCAATCTCTTAACTCCATATTAGGGAGCCTAAAACAAAAACACAATGGAGTGCAGTGTTCCAATGTTATCGGATTACATGCTTGTAAGATTTTTCCTACAGACTTGTAGGAATGTTAGCTATTGCTGATATTTTCCAGAGCCTATCTACAGGATCGGGTCCCTTTGACACAGCTGAGCACTGGAGTCATTTTGGGGAGAAGCGGACGGTTGTCTGAGCGAGAACGCTGTTTGTTCTCGCGAGTTCCGGTAGCGCCCAAAATGACGAAGCGCGCAAGGAACCCGTCAGGGCTGTGTCATAGGGCGGCCTTCTTGTTGGTTACTTATTCTTGGCCGTCAAGAATAAGTAACTCGCCCGCGGTGCGACAAACCGCATAAAAAGCTTTTCAACACCGTCGCGAAGCGACACCCGCCATCAATGCGCAGTCAAAAACGAAACCCCATCCGCCCCAACAAAAAACAATCCCTTAGACTCACCATCCCCAACAACCCCTTCATCCTCACCCAACACCCGAGCCACCCGATATCGATGATAAGAGCGCAGCAAGTTACGGAAGGGTAGCAGTTGCTGTTGATCCTCTCCGTATAAATCACGATGCAAGGCAGGCAACCGATACCACGGCACCGTCGGCCGTTCATGATGCGCGTTATGATAGCCAAAGTTCAGCGTGATCAGATTCAACCAGGGATGACGTAATGAGACGAGATTCGAATAGGTATGCAGCTGTTCATACTCCCGATCAAACTGTTTCACCTCCGGTCCACGCTTGCCGTCCAGGGTTTCGAACACCTCATAGGTATGCTGATGCACGTCCATAAAATGCATGACCGTGAGAAACATCATATACGCGATGGCATAAAACAATGGCGCCCAGGGCGAGAGCAGGAACAGACCGACAAACAATCCACTCCTTATGATTAAGATCGTCACAACCCGTAAGCGTTTGTCCTTTCTTTGTGATTGGACAAAGGGCAGGGCGATACTGAGGGCGTGCATCATCAATTCCACTGCGGGGATGTAGAACCACTCCAGTAGCTGGATGATTTTTAACAGCAGCGGATGACGTTTAAGCCTCGGCCGATAGTCGAAGGCGACGATGTCGGCGCGGTCGGTGTGATGGCGATTGTGTTTGTAGCGGATATCTTCGAAGCGCTCGTAGCAGGCACCGGTGAGCCAGTTGAGGACGACACCCAGGCGCGCGTTGTGGGCTTTATTCTTGAAGAGCGTGTTGTGCGCGCATTCATGCACCATGTAGGCGGCGATGACCATGGTGTGGGCCAGCAGCAATGTCCCAAGGAGTTTGAACCATATTGGTTCATATATGATTAGGAGTAAGCCGCCAACATATCCAGTGATGAGGTAAGCCATCGCCCAGAGATTGGGCCATATGCCGTCGTTATAGCGTAGTTGCAGCACCTTTCTTTTTCTTCAGGTTCAGGAACAGTCTTAATTAACCTGCAAGGAGCGTACCATGAGATACAGGTGGTAACGCATGATCTCGAGACTCATGCCGAGCGTAATAACTTTCTAAGTGGCTTGAGTGCCTTGTAGATTTTTGCTCGTAGATACAGGCTAAGTGAAGGCGAGTGGGCAAAGTGGTAGACAGGCGTCGCGGCCCACTTGCTAATCGTTCGGTATCCCAGGGGTTTTAAATAATTGTTTAATTTACGGTACTCGTCCGTGGTGGCCGCTTCGGCAAAAATATGAGGCCTGTGTTTGGCTAATACATTGCTTGCACCTTGCAGGGCGGGAAGTTCCATTCCTTCCACATCAATCTTGATTAATGTGATCTCGGCGGGGGCTTTTTGATCACTTTCCCATTTACTTATAATTGAGTCGAGCGTCGTGATTTTGATCGAATCGCCTTGCTTGCTGTCCAGGCTAACCTTTGCCATGCCTATATTGTTTTCACCGGACTCGGGGATGGATATGCTTGCCTCGCCGTCTTGATTGCCCAGTCCGAATTCAACGATTTGATAATCACGGATGTTTGTATCTAGGTTTCTATGAAGTACTGGCAGGACCTTGGGATTCGGTTCAACGGCTATGAGATAGTCGGCGAGAAAAGTGCGCATATAGATTGAATGGTTACCGATATTCGCCCCAATATCGATTGCGGTGCGATTTGAGAGTGGCGACTTCGGCAGAATGAATGCCATGTATTCAAGAAGATCGATTTCGTAGAACGTCATGTTCCTGGTGATTTGTCGATAGATATGATCCTCATCTGAAATACCCACGATATCGAATTGTTTATCTTGATAGTTGAACTTCATTTGTACTCCGGTGATACCGTTTATCGATGGCTTGAAAACTGGCCGCAATGCGCCTTTTGTTTCGTGGGTAATCGAGCCTTGGTGAATCCGTGAAAGATGGTCAAATTATGGACATTTTTGTAGTGTCCAATTATATCAACAAGTTATGAATCTTGTACCTTCATTTTGGCCCTCGGGAATCCCTGGTTCCCATTGTTTGCGTGATTAATCGTGGCGACTTGATGAAAAGTCGCTGTCAAGTCTTGAACCTCCACCGGGTGTAGGGAACACTAGACCCCCATGAATCCCTCATTCGTACACCTTCGCCTGCACTCCGAATTCTCCATGGTGGACGGTATCGTCCGCATGAAGCCCCTGGTGAAGACGGTGGCCGAGGCGGGGATGCCGGCGGTGGCGGTCACCGACATGTCCAACATGTTCGGCCTGGTGAAGTTCTATAAGGCCGCCATGGCCGCCGGGGTGAAGCCCATCTTCGGCTGCGATGTCTGGGTCCACGATGATGAGGACACCAATAATCCTTCACGCCTGGTCTTGCTGTGCCGCACCGACGTGGGCTACCGCAATCTTACCCGCCTGGTTTCGCGCGCCTACCAGCAGGGCCAGGTGCGCGGTATCCCCATGTTGCGCAAGGAGTGGTTCGACGGACTGACCGACGGCATTATTGCCCTGTCCGGCGGTCGCGAGGGTGAGATCGGCCGTGCCCTGCTGGCGAGTAAGGGGGAGGCGGCGAGGGAGGCGGCGGCCTTCTGGAGCGGGCTCTTTCCCGACTGCTTCTACCTGGAATTGCAGCGCACCGGCCGCGAGCAGGAGGAGGACTATATCCACGCGGCGGTGAACCTGGCCCTTGAGCACGAGCTGCCCGTGGTGGCCACCAATGACGTGCGCTTCATTAAGGCCGAGGACTTTGAGGCCCATGAGGCACGTGTCTGCATCCACGACGGCCGCACCCTGGACGACCCCCGGCGACCCAAACTCTATAGCGAACAACAGTATCTGCGTACGCCCCAGGAGATGATGGAGCTGTTCGCCGACATCCCCGAGGCGCTGGAAAACACCATCGAGATCGCGCGGCGCTGCAATATCACGCTGACCCTGGGCAAGAACTTCCTGCCCGACTTCCCCATTCCCGCCGGTCTGTCGATGGAGGAGTACTTCAACCAGCAGTCGCGCGAGG
Organism: Gammaproteobacteria bacterium; assembly: GCA_014762495.1. Lineage (GTDB taxonomy): Bacteria > Pseudomonadota > Gammaproteobacteria > Thiohalospirales > Thiohalospiraceae > JABURT01. The sequence goes on from JABURT010000107.1 coordinate 29,841, forward strand.
GGCTGGAACAGCGCCTGGACAAGCTCTTCGACCGCAACGCCCCCGACTTCGCCGAGAAGCGCAAGCCCTACGACGAGCGTCTGCAGATCGAACTCGACGTGATTAACCAGATGGGCTTCCCCGGCTACTTTCTGATCGTCGCCGACTTCATCCAGTGGGCCAAGAACAACGGCGTGCCGGTGGGGCCGGGGCGTGGATCGGGTGCCGGCTCGCTGGTGGCCTACGCGCTGCTCATCACCGACCTCGACCCGCTGGAATACGACCTGCTGTTCGAACGCTTCTTGAACCCCGAGCGTGTCTCCATGCCCGACTTCGACGTCGACTTCTGCATGGAGGGGCGCGACCGCGTCATCGATTACGTGGCCGAGCATTACGGCCGCGAGAAGGTCTCGCAGATCATCACCTACGGCACCATGGCGGCCAAGGCGGTGGTGCGCGACGTGGGCCGCGTCATGGGACACGGCTACGGTTTCGTCGATTCCATCTCCAAGCAGATCCCCTTCGAGGTGGGCATCACCCTGACCAAGGCGATGGAGCAGGAGGAGGAGCTGCGCAAGCGCTACGAGGACGACGAGGATGTGCACGACATCATCGACATGGCGCTCAAGCTGGAGGGGATCACGCGAAATGCCGGCAAGCACGCCGGGGGCGTGGTCATCGCGCCCACCGCGCTGACCGACTTTACACCTTTATATTGTGAAGAGAACGGCAGCTCGCCGGTCTCCCAGTTCGACAAGGACGATGTCGAGGCGGTGGGCCTGGTGAAGTTCGACTTCCTCGGCCTGCGTACCCTCACCATCATCGACTGGGCGCTTAACAATATAAAGGAACAGACCGGCGAGACCATCGACATCACCACCTTGCCGCTGGACGACCGGCCCTCCTTCGAGCTGCTCAAGGCCTGCCAGACCACCGCCGTGTTCCAGCTCGAATCGCGCGGCATGAAGGACCTCATTAAGCGCCTGCAGCCCGACAGCTTCGAGGACATCATCGCCCTGGTGGCCCTGTTCCGACCCGGTCCGCTGGAGTCGGGCATGGTGGACGACTTCATCAACCGTAAGCACGGCCGCGCCCGGGTGGAGTATCCCTTCCCGGAACTGGAGACGGTGCTGGCCCCCACCTACGGGGTCATCGTCTACCAGGAACAGGTCATGCAGATCTCGCAGATCATCGGCAACTACACCCTCGGCGGCGCCGACCTGCTGCGCCGCGCCATGGGTAAGAAGAAGCCCGAGGAGATGGCCAAGCAGCGCGAGATCTTCATGAGCGGGGCCAAGGAGCTGGGCTTCGACCAGGATAAGGCCGGTGCCCTGTTCGACCTGATGGAGAAGTTCGCCGGCTACGGCTTCAACAAGTCCCACTCCGCCGCCTACGCCCTGGTCTCCTACCAGACCATGTGGCTCAAGGCCCATTACCCGGCCGCCTTCATGGCCGCGGTCTGCTCGGCAGATATGGACAATACCGACAAGGTGGTCACCCTCATCGACGAGTGCCGCGACATGCAGCTCAACGTGGTGCCGCCGGATGTGAACCACTGTGGCTACAAGTTCACGGTGAAGGACGACAACACCATTTTATATGGACTCGGCGCCATCAAGGGGGTGGGCGAGGGCGCCATCTTCAACATGGTGGAGGAGCGCGAACAGAACGGCCCCTATAAGGACCTGTTCGATTTCTGTAACCGCGTGGATCTCAAGAAGATCAATCGCCGAGTACTGGAGGCCCTGATACGTGGCGGCGCCCTCGACCAGATCGGGCCCAACCGTGCCACCCTCATGGCCAACCTGGCCAAGGCCCTGAAGATGGCCGAGCAGGCCCACCGCAATGCCGAGGTCGGCCAGGAGGACCTGTTCGGCATGGCTGCGCCGGCGGAGGCCGCGGCCGATGAGACCGGCCAGTATGAGGTAGAAGCGGAATGGGACGAGGAGTCGCGCCTGATTGCCGAGAAGGAGACCCTGGGGCTCTATCTCACCGGCCATCCCATCGATCGTTACATTGACGAACTGGACCGCTTTACCACCTCGCGCCTCAATGAACTCAATCCCAGCCGCAACCAGACCGTCACCGTGGCCGGGCTGGTGGTGGCCATGCGCACCATGAACACCCGTCGCGGCGGCAAGATGGCCTTCGTCACGCTCGATGATCGCAGCGCGCGTCTGGAACTGGCGGTGTTCAGCGAGGAGTACGAGCACTACCGCGACCAGCTGGCCAAGGATCGCCTGGTGGTGGTGGAGGGCGAGGTCAACATGAACGACGACGGCAGCTTCCGCATGCGCACGCAAACGGTCTATGACATGGAGCAGGCACGCAACCGCTTCGCCCGTGCCCTGGTGATTCGCGTGGACCACAACAAGGCAGGCAATGGCTTCGTGCCGGAATTAAGCAGGACTCTGGAGCCTTATAAGGAAGGCGACTGTCGCGTGGTACTTGACTATGAGAACGACAGTGCCAGTTCCAGGATCCTTTTGGGTGATGCCTGGCGCATCTCACCCAATGAGACCCTGCTCAATAAATTGCGCAACCTCGCCGGTGAGGATCATGTTCAGCTTCAGTACTAGGGCCACACGCCGATGTCTATACTAATGGATAAAAATCGGAATGAGTCTCCACAGTGAGACAGGGTTCTATACAGCCCCACGCACAAATGAGTACAATATCGCCTCTTTTTGTCGGGCGTTTTCAGTTTTTTCTGGTGATTTATGAATCTTAATTTTCTCGATTTCGAACAGCCCATCGCCGAGTTAATGGCCAAGATCGAAGAGTTGCGCTACGTCGGTGACGACACCGGGCTCAACATCAACGAAGAGATCTCGCGACTGGAGAACAAGAGCAAGTCACTGACCGAGTCCATCTTCTCCAACCTCTCCGCGGTTCAGGTCTCGCAACTGGCACGCCATCCGCTGCGTCCCTACACCCTCGATTACATCGATAAGATTTTCACCGACTTCGAAGAGCTGCACGGCGATCGCGCCTTCTCCGACGATCCGGCCATCGTCGGCGGTATCGCGCGCCTCGAGGGCCGTCCGGTGATGGTCATCGGCCAGCAAAAGGGCCGCGACACCAAGGAAAAGATCCACCGTAATTTCGGTATGCCCAAGCCCGAGGGCTATCGCAAGGCGCTGCGACTGATGGAAATGGCCGAGCGTTTCAAGCTGCCCATTCTTACCTTTATCGATACCCCCGGCGCCTACCCGGGCATCGACGCCGAGGAGCGCGGCCAGTCCGAGGCCATCGCGCGAAACCTGTTTGCCATGTCCCAGCTCAAGACGCCGATCATCTGCACGGTTATAGGTGAAGGCGGCTCCGGCGGCGCCCTGGCCATTGGCGTCGGCGACAAGGTGCAGATGTTGCAGTACGGCACCTATTCGGTCATCTCGCCCGAGGGCTGCGCCTCCATCCTGTGGAAGAGCGCGGAAAAGGCCAACGACGCGGCCGAGGCCATGGGCATTACCGCCGAGCGGCTCAAGGAACTGGGCCTGGTGGACAGTGTCATCCCCGAACCCCTGGGCGGCGCCCACCGTGATGGCGATGCCATGGCCGAAAACCTCAAGCGTTCCCTGATGCTGGGCCTGGAGGAGCTGGGCGAACTGGACACCGACAATCTGCTGACGCGGCGTTATCAACGCCTGATGTCCTACGGCAACTTCGACGAAGCCAAGTCATAGACCCGCCCGGGCGCCGACCGCGTGACTTGAGGGCCCCGTATCGCGGCGGGGGATCAGTTTCCATTGCAGACAGGGTCTAGTCGCCGCTCCATGACATTCACTCCCGAGTCATTACTATCCAGGCTGCAAGCCTTGCCTCCGGCAGGGCGGTATCTCGTTGCCTACAGCGGTGGCGCCGACTCCCATGTGCTGTTGCATGCCCTCGCGCAAATACAGACGCGCCTTTCCCAGCCTCTGATCGCCATTCATATCAACCATGGCTTGCAGGCCGATAGCGGGCAATGGGCCGCACACTGCGAAGAGGTATGTCATGCGTTGGCGATCCCCATCGAGGTGATCGAGGTCGAGGTGGATAGCACACGTGGCGACTCGCTTGAGGCCGCCGCCCGACGCGCTCGATACACGGCAATCCAGGCAATTCTGCAGCCGGGGGATGCGGTGCTGACCGCGCACCATCAGGACGACCAGGCCGAAACCCTGTTGCTGCAACTGCTGCGAGGGGCCGGGCCGCGAGGCCTCGCCGCCATGGCCGCGCAGGCCGCCTTCGGTGCAGGGCTCCTGTTGCGGCCCTTGCTGGAGCATAAGCGCGATGCCTTACAGGCCTATGCGCGGACAGTCGGTATTGAATGGGTCGAAGACCCAAGCAATCGTGAGACGAGATTCGATCGCAATTTTCTTCGCCACGAGGCCATGCCGGTGCTCGCTTCACGCTGGCCGGCGTTGGCGTCGACATTGGCGCGGGCCGCACGCCATCAGGCCGAGGCCCTGGAAGTGATGGACGAGATGGCCCGGCAAGACCTTGCAGGGGAATGCACAAGCGAATTACCCATCGAGCGCCTCAAGGGCCTGTCCGAAGCTCGACAAAAGAATCTGTTGCGCTACTGGATCCAGGCCAATGGTTTTGGCCTACCCGATGAACGGCGCATGCAGGTCATTCTCACGGACCTGTTAACGGCGAGTGAGGATGCCAATCCGGTGGTTGGCTGGGGTGGCAATCAACTGCGACGCTATCGCGAACGGCTCTACCTTCAAGCCACGCTCCCGGAACACGATAGCGGACTCTGCCTTCGTTGGAATGGGGAGGAACTGGTGATCCCTTCGGCGGGGGGCGTTCTCTGTGGCATTGAGACAACGGGTTTGGGTCTTAAACGTGAAAATCTGCGCGGCGGGGCTGAGGTTCGGTTTCGCCACGGTGGCGAGCGCTGTCGCCCTCAGGGGCGCGGCCTGACCCGCGATGTGAAGAAACTTATGCAGGAGGCCGGGATACCACCCTGGTTACGTGGGCGTATCCCGTTGATCTATATCGATGACGAACTGGCGGTCATCCCCGGTGTCTGCATCTGTGAAGCCCATGCCGCGAAGGCCGACGAGGCAGGTATCAAGCCGATCTGGACATGGACAAATACGGGTCCGGCGATTGAAATGGGGCGCGAAAAAAACGACAATTAACCCCTAGGTTTTGAGCCTCATGATCGGGGCATTTTCTTACCCTCCAATACCTGGATTTTGATGACGAAATACATCTTCATAACCGGCGGCGTCGTGTCTTCCCTGGGCAAGGGAATCGCGTCCGCATCGCTGGCTGCCATACTCGAGGCCCGTGGTCTCAAGGTCACCCTTCTCAAACTCGATCCCTATATCAACGTCGACCCCGGCACCATGAGCCCGTTTCAGCATGGCGAGGTCTACGTCACCGAGGACGGGGCCGAGACCGACCTCGACCTGGGCCACTACGAGCGCTTCGTGCGCACCAAGATGACCAAGGCCAATAACTTCACCACCGGCCAGATCTACTGGAACGTGATCCGCAAGGAACGTCGTGGCGACTACCTGGGCGGTACCGTTCAGGTCATTCCCCATGTCACCGACGAGATCAAGGCCAGTATCAAGGAGGGCGCCGACGACTACGATGTGGCCATGGTGGAGATCGGCGGCACCGTGGGCGATATTGAGTCCTTGCCCTTCATGGAGGCGATCCGCCAGATGGGCGTCGAGGTAGGGCGTGAGAATGCCTTGTTCATGCACCTGACCCTGTTGCCCTATATTCCCACCGCCGGTGAGCTCAAGACCAAGCCCACCCAGCACTCGGTGAAGGAGTTGCGCTCCATCGGTATCCAGCCCGATGTGCTGTTATGCCGCGCCGACCGCCCGGTGCCGGCGGACGAGCGCCGTAAGATCGCGCTGTTCACCAACGTCGAGTCGCGCGCCGTCATCAGCGCCCTCGATGCTCGTACCATCTACCAAATCCCGCTCATGCTCCATGCCGAGGGACTGGACAACATCGTGGTGGAGAAGCTGCACCTGGAAGACAAGGCCCGGGATGCCGACCTCTCGGAATGGGAGAAGGTGGTCAATGCGCTGGAGTACCCCACCGAGGAGGTCTCCATCGCCATGGTGGGCAAGTACGTGGATCTCACCGAGGCCTATAAGTCGCTCTCCGAATCGCTGATCCACGCCGGTATCCATACCCGCACCCGAGTCAAGATCAAGTACATCGACTCTGAAGCCATCGAGCGAGAGGGCACGGAGGCCCTGCATGAGATGGACGCCATCCTGGTCCCGGGCGGCTTTGGTGAGCGTGGCGTCGAGGGCAAGATATCAGCGGTAAAATACGCACGTGAGAACAAGATCCCCTATCTTGGTATATGCCTCGGCATGCAGGTGGCGGTGATTGAATTCGCCCGCCATGTCGCCAAACTGGATAAGGCCCACAGCACCGAGTTTAACCAGCAGACCCCGCATCCGGTGATTGGCCTCATAACCGAGTGGACCACCGCCGAGGGCGGTGTCGAGACCCGCAGCGAGGAGTCGGACCTGGGCGGTACCATGCGCCTGGGCGGACAGCCCTGCCGGCTCGAGAACGGTTCCCGCGTACGCGAACTCTATGGCCAGGATGAGATCATCGAGCGTCATCGCCATCGCTACGAGTTCAACAATACCTACGAAGAGCGCCTGCACCAGGCGGGAATGAATTTCACCGGACGCTCGCTGGACGGCAGTCTGGTGGAGGTGGTGGAGGTGCCCGACCACCCCTGGTTCGTCGCCTGCCAGTTCCATCCCGAATTCACCTCCACCCCGCGTGACGGTCACCCCCTGTTTACCGGGTTCATCAATGCCGCGCGCGAACACCGTGGCGCCGAGGATATCGAACAGGTGGCTGCTTCATGAAACTGACTGACTACGAGGTTGGCATCGACCAGCCGTTATTCCTGATCGCCGGTCCCTGCGTGGTGGAGAGCGAACAGCTGGTGATGGAGATCGCCGGCCAGATGAAGGAGATGACCGACAGGCTCGGCATCCCCTATATCTTCAAGGCCTCTTATGACAAGGCCAACCGAACCTCGTCCAAGAGCTTTCGCGGCCCAGGCATCGAAGAAGGTCTGCGCATCCTGGAGAAGGTGAAGGCCGAGCTTGGCGTGCCGGTGCTGACCGATGTGCACGAGGACACCCCGCTTGAAGAAGTGGCCTCGGTGGTGGACGTGCTGCAGACCCCGGCCTTCCTGGTGCGCCAGACCAACTTCATGCAAAACGTCGCCCGACAGGGCAAGCCGGTGAACGTGAAAAAGGGCCAGTTCCAGGCCCCCTGGGACATGAACAACGTGGTGGAGAAGATGCACGAGGCAGGCAATGACCAGATCATGGTCTGCGAGCGCGGCGTCTCCTTCGGCTACAAT
>JABURT010000062.1 GCA_014762495.1 Gammaproteobacteria bacterium
GCAGGATTAGGATGGCTTGGCAGTGTGGTGATATAGACGATGGTGCCCCGGTCAGGATTCGAACCTGAGACCTTCCCCTTAGGAGGGGGACGCTCTATCCAGCTGAGCTACCGGGGCAATGTTTGAGTGTGAGATTCTACCGGAGATAACCAGGTGTCGCCAGGCGAGAGCCGGCGCGGAGATTAGCGCATCAGTTGCCGTAGGCGTTTACGATCGAGTGTTGCCACATATTTTTCGACGATTCGCTCCTGTCGTGGAGAGAGTTTGTAAAAACTGGTCCCGATCAATTGCATACGTCCAGACTGGCGAATGTTTCTTAATTCAAGCTGGCACTCAAAGGGTTCGCGAACCCCCGGTAATTGGATAGTACATTGTGGTATGATCACGCCGCGTGGGATACGGCTGTCCATTACATCCTGTCTTAGCGCAATGGAAATACCACCACTCGATATATCAAACAGCTCACCCTTGTAAGACTCGCCTGTTTTGAGTTGAAACTTGACCGGGATCTTTTGATCGATGGTGGTCGAGACGCGAAAACTACCGCGTTTCTGCTCGTATAGCATCTCACGGGGAAAGGAGGTCTTGTAATAGCGGACATCGTCCTGAACACCGCTGGCGATGACTCGGGTATCGAATTCCAGGGCAACGCCATCGACATAGGCCTGGATGTTGAAGACCTGGCCTATGAGGTCTCGAACCGAGTGAAGCCTGGGAGAGGGTTTGAGCTCGTCGAGAATCAGGTATTGGTCGGGTACGACTTTCAATAGTGCGGAATTGAAGCTTTCCTCAACGAAATCGGTCTCTACCGTAATGATGCTACGGGTATGAATGACTCGTTTGAGCAACTCTGTGATATGGCTCCCGAGTCGGACGACATGGGCATTCTCTTGTTCTATTTTTTCCATGAAAGTCTCTAAAAGCTGCTAATCCGCACATCCACGAAGTCGTGCTGTGATGATACATGATGTCGCGCATGGAGACGATCGAGAAAGTACTAGGCCTTAGCCAGGCTGGAGCCTGAGCCATCACCGTGCCGGGTTTTGCCCTTGGCATCGTAGAGTTCGGTGCTCGCTGTACGTTCCGTCAGAATTGAGAGGGCTATTTGCAGGTTGTGCTGGCTGACCTCAATGATCGCACCATTGATTATGTTCTGTTCCTTGCACTGTTCGAGCAGTTGTTGCAGCTCTTCCCATGGTCCGCCAATATCAGAGTGTTGCTTGGCCAGTTCAGACATGACGGATTGCGCATCCTCATTGATTGGCTCTAACAGGGCCATTCTTTCCGACACTGCGCCCTGAAATTCATCCAGCAGATCCTGTTTACGTTTCGTGGTTTCGTCCAGATGTTCGGTTTTACGCTGTTCCAGGATGTCGTGCTCTTCCATCAGCACATCGTAAAACTGGCGCAGGAGCTCAAGCTCCTGCGCCAGTTGTTGTGGTAGCCGTTCTATAATTTCTGCGCGTTCAGGCACGAGGTTTATTGGTCCAGTGAACGTTCAAAATCGAGCATCTTGGCCGCGATCCGCTGAGGATCGATTTCATAGGTACCGTTGGTCACGGCACGTTTGACGGCATCGATTCGATCCTGATCGGCCACGGGCAGTTCGGAGAGTGCGGTCTCCAGTTGACGCAGCTTGGCAGCGGTGCCAGTCAGGCTGACGGTGTCCTCACCGCCGCTGGTGTTCTGGCTGCCGGCGCTGGCGGTGTCACTTGAGCCTTTGCCCGGCTTGACCTGACCGCTGCTGCGGTCATTATTGGTCGCTTTGTTTTGTGGTAGCCCTGTAATATCGATTGACATGTCGAAAGTCTCCTAGATGTCTACCCAGCATATCGTCCGTCTTGAGAAAAGCTTTAGGTAGATTTTCGGGGCTAAAGACCAACCCTGACACGCCCTGGTCCGTCCACCCGCGCCTCAATCTCTTTTTTCGAATTGAGGTTTCTGACTCTTATTATGTCACCCATGGCCCCGTCCTCCAAGGCCTCCCCGGCGGCATGTATAGCGATTCCATCGGTTTCTGCTACAATAGTGACCCGTTCCCCCCGCTTCACCAGTTTGGTCACGGCAATGGCAGCGGGTGTCAGGACGGCGCCCCGATTCAGATGGCGTTTGAGTCGTTTGCCTGACACGTCATTGAAATCCGTGAAATAGCCATATCTCAAGCGGTTGATGTCCATTTCCTTGAGGGTGAAGTCCTGCTGCTGGAGTACGGCTCCTCGTCTCAGGTGTTGTACGGCGACCAGCACTTTGGCCAGCTGTCGAATTTGTGCCGAGACATAGATGGTCCAGCGTTTGGGTTCGGCGCAACGCACGCCGACGGTAAGCTTGTTGCCTCGCACGCCCTGCGGAAAGAAAACGTCCAGGGGCTGCTCGCAATGCTGCAGTCGAAGGCGAGTGTCCAGTGAGCCGACTTCGATTTTGGCATCGGGGCCCGAAATCTGGACTTCGTCGCGTACTGCCTGTTCCACGGCTTGTCGGATAGATTGCAGAGACTGAATTTCCTGAGCCGCCAGGGTGGAAACGGGGGCCGACAGCAGGGCCCAGAACAGGGTGAGAGCTAATCTCATACGGGGGCGGGTTCGGGTCATGGAGTGGTCTAAGCTATTTAAAATCAATGCCTTACTCTATAACACAACAAGCAGTTTTTAAATAGATGGCTAGATCCTATTGAAATTAAAGAAAAACATCAAAACGACGATTATAATCTGGTGGAGCTGTGACACTGCTTTGAGGGTTTCTGACAAGGAATCGGCCTATGAGTATAGCCCTCTGTGGATCAATTCGTTATATGTTTGATTTTTCGTAAAATTTACACTCAGTATCTTTTCATGGGTGTCGCTTGGCGTCATTCTGTACGGCATTCGTGCGGGAGACTGACCCGCCTTTGGCGATACATTACAAAAAATCCGATGACACAGAGGTTGCATGCCTGGAGACATTAAACAAGACGAGTACGACGGCTTTCGTCTGTTTCTTGAACAGTCTGCTGGCATCACGCTTGGCGACAACAAGCAGTATTTGGTCAATAGTCGGCTCAATCGGCTGATGTCGGAGAAGGGGATCACCAGCCTGGGTGACCTGGTAGATAAGCTGAAACAGGGTGCCGTTCCCGGTTTGCGTGAGACCATCATCGACGCCATGACCACCAATGAAACCCTCTGGTTTCGCGATAACAGTCCGTTCAAGGTCATGCAGGAGGAGATCCTGCCCACGCTCGGCTCAAGTCTCACCCGTAATATGCGTATCTGGTCCGCCGCCTGTTCCAGCGGCCAGGAGCCCTATTCACTGAGTATGCTGGTGGAGGAGTTCAAGCAGGCCTCACCCGGCAAGCTCAAGAACGAGGTTGAGATCGTCGCCACCGATATCTCGCCGACCGTGCTCAAGGCCGCCAAGGAGGCCCGCTATGATGGTCTGTCCATGGCCCGCGGCATGAGCGATGAACGCAAGCAGAAATTCTTCACCGAGGTGGAGAAGCAGTGGGAGGTGAAGCCGGAGATCCGTAAACGAGTCACCTTCAAGGAACTCAATCTTCTGGATAGTTATAGCGGCCTGGGCAAATTCGATATCATTTTCTGCCGTAATGTTCTTATCTATTTTTCTTCCGACCTCAAGCGGGACATCATCTCGCGCATGTCCAAGTCCCTGAATCCCGGTGGACTGCTGATTCTCGGCAGCTCCGAGTCGCTCACCGGCCATAGTGACCAGTTTGAGCTCGTACGCAGCCCCATCTGCGTCCATTACAAGTTAAAATAAGCCGGCTCCAAGGGCGGCAAAGAAGCGGAAATCCCTTGCCGCTTGTCTTGCCCAAAGCCCTCATATCCTTTGCCGCGTCCGTGGCGAATATTTATAACTAACTGAATACAAACAAATAAAAATCTTGGCATGCATATTGCTCATTCTCTCGTGAAAACGAATTGGAGTGAATCATGGCGTTTACATTCGACAAGGCACTAGGCATCTCACAACCGGCACTGCTGGCTCGCAGTCAGCGCTCGGAGATCCTCGCCGCCAACCTGGCCAATGCCGACACCCCCAACTACAAGGCCCGCGACATCGATTTTCAGGCCATGCTCAAGGGGGAGATCGAGGTTCGCGAAGGTATGTCGATGAGTACCACTCACCGTGGCCATATCGAGGCCAAGGAACCGGACGACAGTCACCTGCTGTATCGCGTCCCACAGCAGCCGGCTATTGACGGCAATACGGTGGACGCCGCCGATGAACAGGTCCGCTTTTCCCAAAACTCCGTGATGTATATGACTTCACTGCGATTTCTGGGTGACAAGTTCAGCGGCCTGAAGACAGCGCTTAGGGGAGAATAATAATGGCTTTGTTTCAATCGCTTGATATCGCCGGTTCCGGCATGCGGGCCCAGGGCCTGCGGCTGAATGTCACGGCCAGCAACATGGCCAATGCCGAGACCGTCAGCAGCAGCATCGAACAGACCTACCGTGCGCGCGAGCCGGTTTTCTCCGCCATGTATAACG
>JABURT010000009.1 GCA_014762495.1 Gammaproteobacteria bacterium
GGACCGAGCTCGTGCAACGCGATCGCGCGTCCCCACTGCCGGTTAGGTACGACATCCGTCAGGGCGGTCATTCCCGAGGGGAGGTACAGACCCGCTCCGGCACCGATCACAAAGAGCGCAACCTGAAACGGTAGGAGTGTTTCAGCAACGGAGAGTAGGAGTAGGCCCGCCCCAGCCATCGCGGCGGAGAGTGTGATCGCCGTGTGGTGCTGCATTTTCTGCAGGAGCAGCCCGGAAAGAAGCATTGTTGCAATAAGGCCCACGGAAATAATGAAAAACAGAGAGCCGCCCTCGGCATGGCTGATCCCGAGTTCCCTCTCCACCTCCAAAAGCAGGGGAGAGAGGATAGTCCTGGCCAAAAAGGTCATAAAGAAGACCCAGACCAGGAGAAGGGTGGAGGCGAGGGGAAAGCTCGTTTCTATCGCTGTGGGTTCAGTCGTTGATCTGTTGTTCACGGTGCCTCGAAGACCCTACTCTACAGGGAGCGCCCGCGGGAGGCAACGGCGCCGGCGCGTTAGATTGAGCTAAAACTCCTCGGTTATCGGGCCGCTGTACGAGAAGCTAACGGTGTCGCCGTTGTCGTCGGTTACGTTTCCTTCAATAGTGTAGTTCTCTCCGTCCACTGTGATGTCGACGGTACCGCTGGCAAAGTACTCACGGTAGCTTCCGGGGCTGGTAAAGGCATCGGAGAAGTCGGAAAAGGTATTGTCCGAGTCGCTGGTACTATAGGGATAACTACCCGTGGTGACACTGTCCGAAGGGTGGTGCATGTCCAGGACGACCCCGGAGCCCTTGTCGCTATCGCTTGTAGTGTTGCCGTCGTAGCTTACAGCCTCAGAGTAAATGTGCAGGTCGATCTTGTAATTGTTACTCCAGGTTGTGTACCCCTCATGATCCACGTAGAGCTTCGTAAGCTCGTGGTCGGTTCCGCTGACGGTTAAGGTACCGCTTCCGGAGCCTGACCCCGAGCCTCCGCCCTCGTCTGCTGTTGGATTGTCGCACGCCAGAATTGTCACAAGTGAGAATGAAATGAGTAGCAGTAGTAGTGTTTGTCGAATAGAGGGTCTCCTTCTGGTCTATTGGATAAAGATTATTAGACCAGTA
>JABURT010000008.1 GCA_014762495.1 Gammaproteobacteria bacterium
CCGCTGAGGCATCTGCAGCACGATCACATCGATGCGAACATGGCCGTCGTGCAGCAGCGTGTAGGCCATGCCCAGCATGAAGTGGGTCCCGTAAATATAGACGGTCATCTCAAATCCCCACCGGGTGGGGGCGTGAAACACCTTCCGCAGAACCACTTCGTACATCACCACAAACACCAGCGGGAGAATCAGCAGGGCCACCCACTGGCCGAACCGCTCGGTAAAGCCGTCAACCGCCCGTATGAATCCTTTCATATCCACTCAGCCCTTCTACCAGTGGCGAGAAACCCGCGACATGCGCGGGTCTCTCACCGTGTGAGACGCTCGTGTTGATTATTGATACAACTTGCCTTCCAGAACCATCTCCATGGGCCAGGGCGCCACGCCGCCGCGCATCTCGCGCCACTGGGCGTAATCTTTCTTAAACTGCTCCTGGGATTCCAGCACCTTCTTGACATCCGGATGTTTGGCCATCAGGTCCTGCAGATACTTGAACGATACCTTGGCGAACTCCACGATGGTCTCGTCGTCCATCTTCACGTACTCCACGTTCTTGCCCATCTGCTTGATGGCGTCGATGTTCAGGTTCTCCATCCAGGCGTAGCTCCACAGCTGGGTCTCCTTGGCGCAAATCTCCACGATGGCCTTGAGGTCGTCCGGCAGAGCCTCCCATTTTTTCTTGTTGATGAACACGTCCAGCTGGCAGCTGGGCTGATGCACGCCGGGCTCGATCACGTACTTGGTGATCTCGTGAAAGCCCATGGGGTAGTTGGTGCCCGGATTGGAAAATTCCGCCGCGTCGATGATGCCGCGCTCCAGGGCCAGATACACTTCGGCCCCCGGCAGCGGGGTGACCGAGGCGCCCAGCAGGGTCAGGATGTCCATGTACCAGCCCGGGGTCCTGACCTTCATGCCCTTGAAGTCGGCCATGGTGGTGGCGCGCTTGTTGGAGAACAGACCCAGTTCCTGCCCGGTGTTGCCGCAGAAAAAGGCCACCATGTTGTACTGGCCGTACAAGTCGTTCAACATGGCCTTACCCCCACGCTCATAATACCAGATGTTGTAGCCTTCATAGTCCAGACCAAAGGGGACCGAGGCAAAG
>JABURT010000007.1 GCA_014762495.1 Gammaproteobacteria bacterium
GATTAAATAAAAATCGCCCAATTATTTTATAAGTGACATTATGATGAACAAATAGTTCAAAACTTGCGTGACAGGTACGTGTAATAATTACAAGCTGCAAAAAAAGTCCCGTTTTGCATGGCCTTTTTCTGCTCCTTGAGCCAGATATCCACCGCCTGGCCCGAAAATTGCCCGGAGCTTTTCACATAAGGGGCATAGGTCTCGGCAAAGGTTTTGAAATAACTCGCCTGTCCGATCTCAACTACCGCATCACCCCAGGCATCGGTCAATTCAAGTTCGAACTGCGGCAACAGCCTGGGTAAATCCCGCATTATTCTCGGGTTGTTGAATGTGGTGCTCGCAAGCGCGGTGTCCATTTTCTGACCGAAGGAGTGATCAGGGAAGGCATACGTTAATGAAGCATAATCACCGTCAAAAATGGCAATCGTGCCGCCTTTTTTCGTCACCCTGGACATCTCTTCAAGGATTTTCACAGGCTCGGTAACGTGACTCATCACCGTGTGACAAATAACGAGATCGAATTCACCGTCATCAAAATCCAGCCTGTGCGCGTCACCGATCTTGAACTCAAGATAGCCGTCCACATTTTCCTGTGCGGCATACCGGCGTGCTGCCTCGACATACGAGTCACAATGATCGACGCCGTTACCCTGCCCCGAAAATCCGCTTCTTTTCGCCAGACTTCGCAGGACAACACCGGTTCCACAACCGACTTCCAGTATCCTTGCCGAGGGTGGCATTTCAAGCCTCTCGACATACTTGTAAAAAAGACTGGAGAATGTGTGTACCTGAGCGCGACTTTCGAGCCGCTCGATCAGCTTCTCGTGCGCGTATTCGTCCAGGTCATTTACGAATCTATGCGGATCAGGCACTATTCATTCCCCATATCATTAAACGAACATTACCAGGCTTTGTACGGAAGAAACTTTCCATTCATGGTCACGACCACACGGTCACCATTGGGATCTTCCTGTTTTTCAATATTCATGGAGAAATCAATCGCACTCATGATTCCGTCACCGAATTTGTCCTTGATCATTTCCTTGATTGTCTCACCGTAAACCCCAACAATTTCATGCCAGCGGTATATAACAGGAT
>JABURT010000218.1 GCA_014762495.1 Gammaproteobacteria bacterium
GGGTGGAGGCGGCGGCGTAGGCCTCGGGCCGCGCCGGGCGCTGGATGAAGTCGGGGCAGCGCTGGCGGGCCTCCTTGAGGCGCATGCCGGTCTTGATGCCGTGGGCGCGCGCCTCGTAGGAACAGGTGATGACGCAGGTGCCGGTGAGGCCATTGGTGACGCCGATGGGCTTGCCGCGCAGCTCGGGGAAGTCGCGCTGCTCCACCGAGGCGAAGAAGGCGTCCATATCCATCAGGAGGATGGCGCGGGGCCAGACGACCGGGCATTCCATAAAGGCTTACCGGTAACTGCGCATCTGTCCGACCACGATGCCCTGGATCTGCACGCGGTCGGCGGGGTAACGGAAGGGGGGCAGGAGGACGTTTTCGGGCTTGAGGGTGAGGCTGCCGTCGTCGTTCTTATACAAGGTTTTGAGGGTGGCCACCTCGTTGTCGATGAGGGCGACGACGATATCGCCGTCGCTGGCGGTGTCGCGTTGCTCGACGATGACCATGTCGCCGTCGAGGATCCCGGCCTCGATCATGGAGTCGCCCTGTACCTTGAGCACGAAGCGGTTGGGGCCCATGAAGAAGTCGGCCAGGTCGAGGCGGTCCTCGCCGGGGATGGCCTCGATGGGGTGGCCGGCGGCGATGCGTCCCACCAGTGGCAGCGAGTGGGGCGGCGCCTGCTCCTCGGCCTGTTCGGTGAGACGGATGCCGCGGTGGCGGCCGGGCACCACCTCGATGAGGCCGGCGTCGGCCAGGGCCTGCACGTAGCGGTGCACGCTGCCGCGCGACTGGATGCCGAGGCCCTCGGCGATCTCCTCCAGCACCGGGCCGTGGCCGTGGCGCAGGATGAAGTCGCGAATGAAATGAAAGGTATCCTGTTGGCGTCTGGACAGCACAAATGTTCTCCTTTTGTTCTCAATATAGAGAACATTTTGAGAACATTCAAACCCTTTTTTGTGCCGCCGCCAAGTGCTTGAAAGCATGGAAAAAGCCGGTGCAGGGGGCGTGCTTTGATGCCCATGGGGGCTATGCTAAGCTCGACCCCCGCCCGGCGATGACAGAGCAGTGCAGGACATGGCACCCGACAAACCACGCGAACCGATCTTTTCCCTGCGCAAGAACCTGCGTCGTTTCTTTGTCCCGCCGCCCCATCAGAACGGCGTGCTGGACGGCTTTCGTGCCCTCTCCATCCTCTATGTGATCCTGTTTCACGCCTTCTACCTGCCGCAGCCGGCCTTTGCCGACCTGCAGGGCTTTACCGACTTCGTGCACTCGGTGCCGGCCTGGTTCAACTGGGTCTGGCATGGCGACTCCGGCGTCGACATGTTCTTTATCCTCAGCGGCTTTTTGATTGCCACCATCCTGTTGCGCGAACAGGACCAGGCCGGGTCGGTGGACGTGAAGCGCTTTTATGGCCATCGCCTGCTGCGCATCCTGCCGGTGTACGTGTTCGCGGTGATGCTCTACTCGGTGCCGGAGAACAGCAACCGCGATTACTTCTGGGCCAACCTGCTGTTCATCAACAACTTCCTGCCGCTGGACAAGATCCTGATCCCGTGGAGCTGGTCGCTCTCCATCGAGATGCAGTTCTACCTGTTGTTCCCGTTGCTGTTCTTCGCCCTGCTGCGCAGCGCGCGGCCGTTGAGCTGGCTGGTGATGTTGTTCCTCGGCGCCACCGCCATCCGCTACCTGGTGATTGCGCTCTATCCCGAGCTCTATGAAAAGAGCTTTTACTATCATTCCATTGCCACACCGGGGCATCGCCCACACCTGATGTTCGAGCAGGTCTACATGAACCTTTACACCCGCATGGGGCCCCTGATCCTCGGGGTCTTGATGGCCTGGTCCTATTATCATCACCGCGAGGTGATTCGCGACTGGTTACAGGCACATGCCGCCATCGCCGCCGGGGTGGCGTTGCTGGCGGTGCTGATGGTGGCGGGAGTGACGGCGGTGGATGTGTTCAATCCCAGCATCGAACGCGGCGAGGCCTTTAATCTTCATTACATGGCCTGGTATCGCAATCTGTTTTCGCTGGGTATGGCGGTACTGCTGTTCCTGGCCCTGTTCGGCGTGGGGCCGGGTCGCTTGCTGCACTCGGTATTGGCATTGAGGTTCTGGTATCCGCTGGCCCAGGCGGCCTATTCCACCTACCTGTTTCACATCCCCTTCCTGGCGGTGGGCTACTGGCTCATGCTGGACGGGCAGGTGGATGGTTTGAAGGCGCTGGCCCTGGGTGATGTCTTCGGCGCCATCCTCATCGCCATTCTCTGCAGCCTCATCTTCAGCCTGCTCATCTACCTGTTCATCGAACGCCCGTTCATGAATATCTACAAGCGAAAACGCAGCGCCTAGAGACGACAACGCCCGCGATGGCGGGCGTTTGAAGTGTGAGCATTCGTTGGCTCGAATGGTCATTCAATTATATGGCGCAGCACCAGGCGATAGACCTTATCCTCTTTCATAAGAAAGTTGAGGCTGTCATTGGTCTCGTAGGAACAGAGGTAGACCACGCGTTCCTCGTCCTCCTCATCCGGTTTGCCGAATTGCTTCTTAAGCGCCTTGCGGCTGGTGTCTATGTAGTTGGGGATCGGTTCGGGCCAGAATTTCGAGGTCAGTACCGCCGCCTCCATGTAGGTCAGCTTGAGGCTGGGCACGGTGTAGAGGGAGACCAGGCCGTCCTGGTAGTGGTACATCACGCGCAGGTCATTGGTCTTGGGATTATGGCGGTTGGGCAGGCTGATCTTTTCCACCTTGTCGGCCTTGCCCAGTTTTTCCTGCAGGGCCTCGGCGCTGTCCGCCATGGTGTCGGTAATGGCCGTGCAGAGTTCGGCCACCGCCTCCACCGGCTCAGGGATGGCCAGGGGCTTGGGTGTTTGGGCCTGGACGGCGGCGGGTAGCAGGGCCGCCAGTGCAAAGTAAACCGTGTGAAGTCGCATTGTTGTTCTCAGTCTCGTTGAGCCTAGCAATATAGCGGTTTGCCCGCCGTTCTCCAATGCCCGTGCGCGAAAAACCGGGGCCGTTAGGGGGCGGGCTAACGTCGCCTTTTGTGGCGAAAGGGGTTGAGGCGCCACAGGCGGTGGCGGTGGTGGAAGGCCTCGAGCAGGCGGTCGACCCAGCCCCAGAAGCTCTCCCGCAGGCGCTCGATGCGAGGGCGGGACTGCCACGCCTCATAGGTGATCTCGTGTGCCTCTTCCAGGTCTTTTAGAAAGAGCTCGCGCGCCTGGTGGGCGATGAGCGGGCTGTCCACTTCCTGGTTGGCCTCCAGGGTCCAGCGAAACGACCAGCGGTCGTAATTGGCCGAGCCGATGCTGACCCAGTCGTCGCAGATCACCTGTTTGGCGTGGATGAAACGGGGTCGATATTCGTAGATGCGCACCCCCGCGCGCAGCAGGCGACGGAAATAGCGCCGCCCGGCATAGCGCACCGAGGGGTGATCGGTCTTTTGCCCAGGCAGCAGCAGTCGCACGTCGACGCCGCGTTGATCGGCCTGGCGCAGCTCGCGACGTAGTTTGCGCGAGGGCATGAAGTAGGCGGTGCTGATCCAGATACGTTCGTTGGCCGAGCGCACCGCGCGAATAAGCGAGCGTTTGATTTCAAGGCGCTCGCCGCCGCGCGTCGCGACCACGCGGCCCGGTTGATCGGCCTCCTGCGAGGCGGGCGAGGGCTCGGGCAGTGGCAGAGGGGTGTCGGACCAGTAATTCCAGTTGTCGGCAAAGACCCGGTGCCAGTCGGCCACCACCGGGCCGCGGATCTCGATCACGGTTTCGCGCCAGGCCAGCTTGCCCCTGACCTCGGCGCTGAAGACGTCGGAGATGCCCATGCCACCGGTGAAGCTCAGCTCGCCGTCGACGGTGAGTTGCTTGCGGTGGTCGCGATAGACATTGGCGAACATGCGGCTGAGCCGCAGTGGGTTGTAGATCAGCGTCTGCACGCCGGGCCGGTTCAGGCGCCGGCGATCGCGCTCGCTGAGCAGGCCGCTGCCGAGGTCGTCAATGATGATGAAGACCTGTACCCCGCGTTCGGCGGCACCGAGCAGGGCGTCGATGAAGCGGTCGGCCTCGCGGCCCGACTCCACCAGGTACATTTCCAGCAGGATGCTGTGGCGGGCGTTATTGATCGCCTCGAGCATGGCGGGATAAAAACGCTCGGCATCGCGCATCAGGCGAAAGGCGTTGCCGAGGCGCCAGGGGTTGAGTTGGGGAGGGTGTTTGCCTTGCGTCATTCCTTGCCGGAGATCGTCACTTCACCATTCTCAATGGTGAGATAGGCCCCGCCCGATAACAAGCCCTCCAGCTCACCGCCGCACAATTCGTGGCGCCAGCCGTGCAATAGCGCGGTATCGGGGTCTCCCGCCAGCAGCAGTTCCAGCTCCTTGCGCGTGGCCAGGCTGTTGGGGCTGACACGGTGCTCTCTGGCGCCGCGTTTGATCATGCCGAGGCTGATGTCCACCAGGG
>JABURT010000176.1 GCA_014762495.1 Gammaproteobacteria bacterium
CCTGATACTGATCCTTGAAATTGGTAATAAGGACCAGACTGCCCATTTCATGCAACAGACCGGTCAACTCAATGTCCTCCACCAGACGCAACGCTACCTTGCGTGCAATCAAGCGGCACAGAGTGGCGATATCGAAGCTGTGGTCCCAGAAGGTTTGCGCCAGTTCACTCGGCTCACGATCGAAATGGCGCATGGTGGCCACCACCACCGCCATACGTACATTCTTGCTGCCGAGAATGCTAATGGCCTGACGCACGTTAGTGACCTCGACCAGATTGCGGTAAATGGGGGCGTTGGCGTATTTGAGTACGGTGCTGCTCAAGACCGGGTCATGGGATATGGCCTTGCTCAGCTTGAGGATGTCAAAACTCTCGTCCCGTAATATCTCCATCACTTCCAGCCCGGAGGGGGAAACGTCGGGCATTTTCAATTCTAGAAACTCGGAAGTCATCGATACTCCAGACTGTTGGAATCAGTGTTCAATTGTAAGCCATCACGAACTAGACAGAAATAACCGAATTGAGCAGGTTCTGGTATTCCTCGGTAATGTCGTCCAGGTTCTCGTCACTCAGTCCCACCAGTTCCTTAAGTGAGCCCAGGCCGTTGCCCATCTTCTCGATAGGCAGCGATTGTTCATGCTGCAGACTACGATCTATCTGGTGTGCCAGCGTCAGCACGGCAAGGTGGGTCTCTACCTCGCTCTCGATGGACTGGATGGGCTTGTGCTGGGCAAAGGCTTCCATGGCGCGACGCGTGATCTCTGGCAGATGCAGAGCATCGGACATGTGCATGAGGACCTCGTTACGATCCACACCGAAGAATTTCTTCTCCGCATCCACGATGGGCATATCACGCTTGTTGGCCGCATCCACCAACTTCTCGTATTCGGCAGGATAATTGGCGATGAGGATCAGGGCGCCCATGTCATGCAGCAGACCGGTCAGCTCCAGGTCCTCCATTATCACCGGGAAGGCGTACTGACCAATCAGTCGGCACAGGGTGGAGATGGCGAAGCAGTGCTCCCACTCCAGTTCCTGGATGTGGGAATTCTTGGCTTCCATGGAACGCATGGCCACCACGGTCACCGCCATGCGGACCTTTTGCGCACCCAGCATGCCCACGGCGGTGCGCACGTTGCTGATCTCCTTCTCACGGCGGTACATGGCGGAGTTGGCGATGCGCAGCAGGGTACTGGTCAGGACGGGGTCCTTGGCGATCATATCCCCGACCTCGGCGAGATCGGGCTCGCTTCCCGAGATCGCCTCCATGATTTTCATCCCGGCACCCGAAGTCGTGGGTACTTTCAATTTACTGACATCAATTCCCATAGCTCGACCCTGGCTGTGCTCCATTCCAGTTAGACAAAATAATTACGTAATAGTATCGGCAGGCCCTAACGCCAATTTACCACAACTGCCGCCTACTGACCGGATTCTTCAATAAATTCAATGGCATTCCCGTCCGGATCCCGACAGAACAGGGCTCGGCGCCCGGATCGGCTCAGTGTGTAGGGAATTTGTCCCTGCTGCAAGCGCTCGACCAGGGCCTCGAGATTGTCGATATGCAGGGCGATATGGCGATCACGGCCGCCGTGCTGAGGCCGCTCGCGGTCAAAGTCGGGATCCGGCAACTCCATCAGGTGCAGCTGTTGTTGCGGGCCCAGCTTCAACCATAGCCCCGGATAACCCAAATCGGGTCGCGGCAATATTTCCATGCCCAGGATCCCGGTATAAAAGCGCTCGGCACGGGCCAACTCGCTGACGAGGAAGCTGGCATGGTGTAAGCCTTTAATGCGATACATTTTCTCACTCACTGATGGTGGGTCCGTGCCGAGGCCCAGGCGGCCATTATGATCAATGCCCCTCCCAGGAATTCGCGTGGCTGGATCACTTCGTCGGTCAACAGTTGGGCCGAGACCGCCCCCGCCACCAGCTCGAACAGGAGAATGACCGAAGAGCGATACAATGGCATATGGGTCACACCGTATTGCACCGTCAGGGTCATCACCAGCATCACCACTCCCAGGGCCACAGTCAGCAACCAAATGGAGGCGGGGACCTGCGGTACGGGATCGGCGATCAACAGGATCCAGACCAGGGCCACGGCGCTCACCCCCAGCCAGTTGGCCATCATCTTCATATTAAGTGACAAGGCCGGAGTGGCACGGATGCCCACATTGGCCATGGCAAAGGCCAGACCCGAGCTCAGGGCAATCCAGTCGCTGGTCTCGCGAGGCCATGGCCTGCCCAGGCTGGGTTCCCACAGCATGATGAGCGCACCGGCCATTGCCACCACGACCGTCATGGCAGCCGGCAGGTGGGGGCGCTCGTCCAGGTGGATCCAGGCAATGAGTGTGGCCCATACCGGCGACAGGTAAAACAGCAGCAGCACCCGCACCACGTTGCCCTCAATCACGGCAACGATGAAGGCAACATTACACCAGCCACTGGCCAGTCCAATCCAGAGCAGGGCCAGCGGATACTGGGGCAACTGTCGCCAGCTTTTTCGAGCCATGAACAGGCCGACGGGGATCAGGGCCCCATAAATGATAAGGGAACTCCACAGACCGGTTATGCCCTGTTGTTCCAGGTAGCGCAGGGGAAACCAGATCAGTCCCCACAGTGTCGCGCTTAATAACAAGGCGATGATGGCACGGTTATCGGATTTGGTTGGCAAGTCAGGATCCACTATACTTTG
The DNA here is from genome assembly GCA_014762495.1 of Gammaproteobacteria bacterium. GTDB lineage: Bacteria > Pseudomonadota > Gammaproteobacteria > Thiohalospirales > Thiohalospiraceae > JABURT01. The sequence goes on from JABURT010000176.1 coordinate 2,698, forward strand.
CGGCTTCGTTTTTGTTGTACCGAGTCTAAAACAGACAGCGCACAGATATATCACAGATGAATCCCGAACTCGAACGCCTACATCCCTACCCCTTCGAGAAGCTCAATGCGCTCAAGGGCAAGGTTACGGCACCGGCTGACAAAGCCCACATCGCACTCTCCATTGGTGAGCCCAAGCACGCCTCCCCGCACTTTGTCAGCGAAGAGATGATCAGCCACCTGCATGGCCTGGCCAATTATCCTCTCACCAAGGGACGGCAGGAACTGCGCGAGGCGATCGCCGGCTGGCTTGAGAATCGGTTTCAGCTTCCACCGGGCCGACTCGATGCAGAACGCCAGGTCCTGCCGGTCACCGGCACCCGCGAGGCGCTGTTCGCCTTTGCCCAGGCCGTGGTGGACCGAGGCAGCAATCCCCTGGTGATGATGCCCAACCCCTTCTACCAAATCTATGAGGGGGCCGCGATCCTGGCCGGCGCCGATCCTCTTTATCTCAATACCACGGCCGACAACGGCTTCGTTCCGGACTTTGACGCCATCAGCGAAGACCAGTGGCAACGCTGCCAGTTGGTCTACATCTGCTCGCCGGGCAATCCCACCGGCAAGGTACTGGGACGCGACACACTCAAATCCCTGATCGAGAAGTCAGACCAGTACGACTTTATCATCGCCTCCGATGAATGCTACTCGGAGATCTACTTCGATGAGGCCGAGCCGCCGCTGGGCCTGTTGCAGGTGGCGGCGGAGATGGGACGTGAGGACTACCGCAACTGCCTGGTCTTTCACAGCCTCTCCAAGCGCTCCAACCTGCCCGGCCTGCGCTCGGGTTTTGTTGCCGGCGACGCCGAAGTAATGGACAAATTTCTGCTTTACCGCACCTACCACGGTTGCGCCATGCCGCCGGCCACTCAAGCCGCCAGCATCAAGGCCTGGCAGGACGAGGTCCATGTGAAGGCCAATCGCGAACTCTACCGGCAGAAGTTCGATGCGGTCATGGAGATCCTGTCACCGGTGATGGAGCTGGAACGCCCCGATGCCGGTTTCTATCTGTGGGCCAAAACGCCCATCGATGACACCGAGTTTGCACAAGGACTGTTCGCCCAGCAGAACGTCACCGTGCTGCCGGGCCAGTACCTCTCGCGAGAGCACAGCGGTATCAACCCCGGCGCTGGCCGCGTTCGAATGGCCCTGGTGGCCGAACTGGACGAGTGTATCGAGGCGGCCCGGCGAATAAGAGATTTTGTACAAAACCTGTAAAATAGTTTGAATTGCAAGCCGGGCCTGTATGGAGGGTCCGGAGAGTTAACCGGAGAAAACAATGAGCGACCTGCAAAAGATTATCGAAGAAGCCTTTGAAAACCGCGCCGAGATCACCCCGCGCAACGTCGACACCCACGTCAAGGAAGCGGTGGAGGAGACCATTAACCAGCTCGACACCGGTGTCCTGCGCGTGGCCGACAAGTCCAGTGGCGAGTGGGTCGTCAACGAATGGGCCAAGAAGGCGGTACTGCTCTCCTTCCGCATCAAGGACAATGCCTTCATGAAGGGCGGCTTCACCAACTACTACGACAAGGTCGATTCGAAGTACGCCGATTACAATAGCCGCGACTTCTCCGAGGGCGGCGTGCGCGTCGTGCCCCCGGCCACCGTGCGCAAGGGTGCCTACGTCGCGCCCGGTACCGTGCTCATGCCCTCCTACGTCAACATCGGCGCCTACGTCGACTCCGGCACC
>JABURT010000006.1 GCA_014762495.1 Gammaproteobacteria bacterium
GAGGACCGCAAGCCGGGCGAGACCCGCAACGTGATCAGCTGCATGGCGAAGCACGCGCGCGGCGCCATGGCGCGCTGGATCATCGAGCAGCGCGTCGATCGGCGCGAGGGCCTGAAGGACTTCGCCGAGGATCGCTACCGGTTCCAGCCAGAGCTCTCGAGCGACGACACCCTGGTCTTCAGCCGCGCCTTCGTCCCGGCCGGGCAGAAGAGCTGACCCTTCCGGCGCCGACCGTGCTTTAAGCCCGGCATGGAGTCTCTCCGCCTGCTGGCCAGCGTCAGCCGCCTCCACATCGTCGCCATCGCGACGCTGGGGACCTTCACGTTCGGCTGGCTCTTCACCGGGGACTACCCGTGGCTCCTGGCCGGCATCTGCGCGCTCGACTGGTTCATCGTCAACCTCCTCAACCGGGTCGTCGACCTCGAGGAGGACAAGGTCAACCGCATCACCGGGGTGGCCTTCGTCGATCGCAACCGCCGCGCGATCGTGGTCGCCGGCTTCGCGCTCCTCATCGGCTCGCTGGTCGCCGTCGCGTTCCTCCATCCAGAGCTGACGCTGCTGCGCCTCGGCTACCACTCGCTGGGGCTCGCCTACAACTGGCCCATCCTCCCCGGTCGGCGGCGCATCAAGGAGCTCTACTTCTTCAAGAACACCGCGAGCGCGGCCGGCTTCATCATCACGGTCTTCCTCTACCCGCTGGCCCTCGCCGGGTGGGGCGCCGACCCCGCGCAGCTCGCGCCCGGGATCACCCCGGCCACCATCTGGGTCACCGTCGCGTACTTCGTGCTCTTCGAGCTGTCCTACGAGGTGATCTACGACCTCCGCGACGAGGAGGGCGACCGCGCGGCCAACGTCCGGACGTACCCCGTGGTGCACGGCGCGAAGGGCGCCATGCGGATCATCGACGGGCTGATCTTCGTCAGCGCCGCCATCCTGGCCCTCGGCTACGCGAGCGGCGTGGTGCCCTGGCGCATCTTCGTGATGATCGTCGCGCCCTTCCTCAACCTCGCCTTCTACAAGCGCGCGGTGAAGCGCGGGATCACCTCCGCGGACTGCGTCACGCTGGCGTGGGTCGGGGCGGCGCTCCTGCTC
>JABURT010000005.1 GCA_014762495.1 Gammaproteobacteria bacterium
CGTGGGCTCGGAAATGTGTATAAGAGCCAGCCTGAGTACTATTATAGCGGAATACGTACACCGTGCAAGGTGTATCAGGGAGTTATTTTTCACGGCACAGCCGTGGCGTAGCCAACCGGCCTCAGTGCACACAAGAAGGCCGCAGGCCCTGGGCTGGCGGAACGCCACACACAAAAAAAGCCCGCATTCGCGGGCGTCTGGGTGATCCGGAAGGTTCAGGCCGGCTCGGGACTCTCCAGCCACGGCATGGGACATCCAACCGGATCGTCGTCTTCCTCGTTAAAACCGAGAGACCCGACCTGACTGGCGTCCAGTGTTGGGATCGAGTCCATCGGTGCGGCGAAGTCACAATAGAACTCTGGAAGCTCAACGTCTTCTGCAGATCCCGCGATCTCGTCAATGAACGGCGCCAGTAGAGAGTTTTTCAGCGCGGTCTTGGCGTAGGCCAGTGATTGGGCTGAAATCTTCCGGGTAACGGTCTGGCAACCGTCGACATGCCCAACAATGAGAAAGTCTCGCATGGAAAGTCCTGAGCTGGTTGAAGTTAAGCCGGGCCGGGCCCGGCGGTGTGGGTAAAGGGGATCAGGTGCGGTAGAAGACTTCGATGCTGTCGTCATGCTTGCCAAAGGCCATGTAGTACTCTTTGGCGTCGTAGAGGTCACGGAACTCACGGAGCGCTGCAGTGAAGGATTTGCGCTTCTGACTGATCCATGTCTTCCTGGTTTTCTCGTCTTCCTTCCAGACCTTCAGGGCCCGCATGGCGTCCATCTGGTGTCCGAGCGGTACCCGGTTCTTGGTCAGGATCTTGAAGTCCTTCACGTTGGTTTTGACCATTCTGGGATTGAGTGAGTTCATCGGGGCGCTCCTTATGCCATGAGGTCTACGTAAGGGGAGGCGACTGCCATGCAGGCCTCATCGAAGGAAACTTCCTGCAGCTCCTCGTAAACGCGATCGGCCTCATCGAGAAAGGTCTGAGCCTCGCTCTCCTGCATGAAAAAGCCGTCGCCGTCTTCCGGATCAATGCAAACGGTCGGGAGTGAGCGGTCAACGCTCACGGTGACATTGCTGTTCTGAACGAACGCAATGCGG
>JABURT010000004.1 GCA_014762495.1 Gammaproteobacteria bacterium
CTTGTCCCCGCGGGCCTATCACTTCGTCGATGTTTTGCAAATAAAAGAACGGCCCGCGTAAGATGTCAGCAGGGAATAATAATGCAGCAGATGATGCAGGTCCGTTTCATGGCGAACATGTAACGTGTTTCCCTGCGCTTTTGCAAGATGCAACTTGGGCCCCCGAAAGGACTGTTCCACTCTGCCCGATACCGGAGGTCACAATGAAATACAGCGACTACAAGAAATGGTCGGCCCGCGCCAATGACTGGATCGACAGCTATTTCAGAACATTGAAAGACAGGCCTGTGCGGGCGCAGACGCAACCCGGCGACATCGCCAAACAGATCGCCGCCGATCCACCCGAGGCTGCCGAGGACATGGAACTCATCCTGTCGGATTTCGAGCGGATCATCCCCGACGGCATGACCCACTGGCAGCACCCGCGCTTCTTTGCCTATTTTCCGGCCAACGCAGCGCCCGCCTCTATGATCGCGGAGCAGCTGGCCAACGCCATGGCGGCGCAATGCATGCTGTGGCAGACATCGCCCGCCGCGACCGAGTTGGAAACCGTCATGGTCGGCTGGCTGCGCGACGCGCTGGGCCTGCCAAAGGCGTTTCAGGGCGTCATTCAGGACAGCGCCTCTTCAGCCACCCTTTCGGCGGTTCTGACCATGCGCGAGCGCGCGCAGGCGTTTCAGGGCAACCGCACGGGGTATGCCGGTGCCGTACCGGCAAGAATATACTGTTCCGAACATGTCCACAGTTCGGTGGACAAGACAGCATGGATTGCCGGTATCGGTCAGGAAAATTTGGTAAAGATTGCCACGGATGTCGCTCACTCCATGCGCCCTGACGCGTTGCGTGCCGCCATCGAACAAGACCGACATGACGGCCTGCAACCGGCCGGACTGGTCCTGTGTGTTGGCGGAACGTCAATCGGGGCCTCTGACCACCTGCCCCCGCTGATACAGCTCGCGCAGGAAGATGGCCTGTATATCCCTGTCTCGTATACCCATCTGACGCTGACGCCGAATAGCAGCGTGTAGGTCGCGGTACTCGCGCAGTAATTACAACAAACACAAAAAAAAAAACAACAAACAAAAAA
>JABURT010000072.1 GCA_014762495.1 Gammaproteobacteria bacterium
CCCCGGCCACCGGCTCACCGGGCAGGCCGTACATCTCCACCGCGAAGACCCCGGTCACCGGACTGGCCTTTCGATGCAGGTGGATGTTGGCGGTGGGAAAGCCGATGGTGCGACCGCGCTTGTCGCCGTGGGCGACACGGCCGCTCATGCGATAGGGTCGACCCAGTAGTTGTTCGGCGAATTCCAGCTCCCCGGCCTGCAGTGCCTGGCGAATGCGGGTACTGCTGACCCGATCGCCCAGGATCTCGAAGGTGTGCATACGCGCCACCTCGAAACCGTGTTCCTGCCCCAGCGTCCTGAGCATCTCGAAGTCGCCCTGGCGGCCCTTGCCGAAGCGAAAGTCATCGCCGATCACCACATAACGCGCGCCCAGCCGATCTACCAGCACCTGCTGCACGAATTCATGCGCGTCGAGTGCGCTGAGACGGTCATCAAAGCACAGGTTGAGTACGCGATCGATGGCGTAGCGGCGCAACACTTCCATCTTCTCGCGAAAACGAGTCAGGCGCGGTGGAATCGCATCGCGCTGGAAGTATTCGGAGGGATAGGGCTCGAAGGTCATCAGGACCGATGGCAGACACAGCTCGGCCGCCTTGTCACAGACCTGGGCCAGGACCTCCTGATGGCCGAGATGGACGCCATCGAAATTTCCAATGGTGACCACGCAGCCGTGATGCTCCGGTTTCAAATTGTGTAGGCCGCGTATCAGTTTCATGTCTATGGGTCAGGCGGAAAAGTCCCGAGTATATCAAGTTGATAGCGGGGCTTGTATGTCTGTAACCGACAGTAAGCTCTTGTTATCACAGCCTCTTCGGTTATCAGCCCCAGCCTGCACGCGGATATCGCCTCGCGCGGCGTTTCGCTGTAAGATTTCGGGCACCAAACGCCCGATGCGATTCGGGTATGCTGCAGACAGCAGGAAGCTGATATTACATAAGGTACGAAGTCATATGATTAAAAAGTGTCTGTTCCCCGTTGCCGGTTACGGCACCCGCTTTCTCCCCGCCACCAAGTCCATGCCCAAGGAGATGTTGCCCATCGTCAACAAGCCCCTGATCCAGTACGGCGCAGAGGAGGCCAATGACGCGGGCATCACCGACATGGCCTTTGTTACCGGTCGCGGTAAACGCGCCATCCCTGACCACTTCGACTTCAGCTACGAGCTGGAGACCGAGATTTCGGGCACCGGCAAGGAAAAGCAACTGGAAGAGATTCGCAACCTGGTGAACAACTGTACCTTCACCTATACGCGTCAGAAGCAGATGAAGGGCCTCGGCCATGCCGTGCTCACCGGCGAGACACTCATCGGCGACCAACCCTTCGGTGTCATCCTTGCCGACGACCTCTGCCTGGCCGAAGGTAAGAGCGTCATGGCGCAAATGGTGGAGTTATATGACCAGCACCGGTGTTCCATCGTCGCCATCCAGGAAGTGCCGATGGAGGAGACCAGCAAATACGGCGTCATCAGCGGCGATGCCCTGAGCGATGACCTCTTCCGCGTCCACGACATGGTGGAAAAACCCGACCCAAAAGACGCCCCCAGCAATCTCGCCGTGATCGGGCGTTATATCCTCACGCCCGATATCTTCGACATCCTGCGTAACACCCAGCCGGGCAAGGGTGGCGAGATCCAACTGACAGACGCCATCATGGAACAGGCCAGGAATGGCGGCGTCATGGCCTATAAATTCAAGGGCCGGCGCTTCGACTGTGGCAGCATCGACGGTTTTGTCGAGGCCACCAACTTCGTCTACGAAAACGTCTACAAGAGATAAATCCCCAACCGGGTCAGAAGATATCGACACCGCCTTGGCGGGCGGTGTCAGCCCGGCAGATTGCGCTGGCGCAGCACGAGGTCGGAGAGACGCACACCTGTGGCAAAGAGGGCTGCGAAATAGACCAGGATGGCCAGTCACACCCAGGTCATGAGTTCCTGCGCCCGTTGCCAGGCGGAGAACTCGAACCATTGGGCCAGGTCACCGGCACCGTACCAGATCACGCCTGCCATCAGGCCGTTGGCCACAATGACCCGCACGAACAATTTCCACCAGCCCGGTTCAGGGCGATACACCCCCTCCACGCGTAGCCCACGATAGAGCAGTCCGGCGTTTATGAAGGCGGCACAGGCGGTGGCGGCGGCCAGGCCGGCGTGGGCACCGGGAATGGCATAGATCATCATGGGCACGACGAAGACTACGTTTAACACCATGTTGGCGAGCATGGCCTTGACCCCGATCTTCATCGGCGTGGTGGTGTCCTGGCGCGAGAAATATCCCGGCGCCAGCACCTTGACCAGGATGAAACCCAGCAGGCCGATGCTATAGGCCATCAGGCTCAGGCGTGCCATTTCCACATCCTGCGGGGTGAACTCGCCGTACTGGAACAGGGTGGTCAGAATGGGGCCCGACAGGATCAATAGCCCCACCATGGCCGGGGTGCCGATGAGCATGACCCAGCGTAGGGCCCAGTCCATGGTGTGGGAGAAGGCATCGGCCGACTTCTCGGCGTGGCGCTGCGACAGGCTCGGCAGGATAACCGTTGCCAGGGCGATGCCGAACACGCCGAGGGGAAATTCCACCAGGCGGTCCGAATAGTAGAGCCAAGAGACACTGCCGGTCACCAGTAGCGAGGCCAGCAGGGTATCGAACAACAGATTGATCTGCGCCACCGAGGAGCCAAAGATGGCCGGCAACATTAACTTGATGATGCGCCGTATGCCCGACTCCTTCCACGACCAACGCGGCCAGGAGAGCAGCTTAAGCCGTGCCACGTAGGGCAACTGGAACAGCAGCTGCGCCAGGCCGGCGATAAACACGCCCCAGGCCAGGGCGACGATGGGGCGATCCATTTGTGGTGCCAGCCAGATGGCGGCGCCAATCAGGGAGAGGTTCAGCAGCACCGGGGTAAAGGCCGGCACGGCGAACTTGCCATAGGTATTGAGCACCCCGCCGAACAGGGCGGTGAGTGAGATGAATAGCAAGTAGGGAAAGGTGAGTCGGAGCATATCGCCGGCCAGTGCGATCTTGGCCGGCTCATCGGCAAATCCGGGGGCGAAGACATAGATCAGCCAGGGCGCGGTCAGCACACCGATGGCGGTGAGCAGAAACAGGAATCCACCCAGGGTGCCGATGACATCCCCCACCAGGCGGCGCACCTCTTCGTGCTCACGCTGGGTCTTGTACTCGGAGAGCACCGGAATGAAGGCCTGTGAGAAGGCGCCCTCGGCAAACAGGCGGCGCATGAAGTTGGGGATCTTAAAGGCGACGAAGAAGGCATCGGTGCCGGCACTGGCACCGAACAGACGCGCCAGGACCATGTCGCGGGCAAAGCCCAGTACGCGGGAGAGCATGGTCATGGCGCCAACCACGGCGGTGGATTTGAACAGACCTTTACTCATCGACTCCGGACTTCCCGATTATTGGTTTTAACGATCCCGCCATCTTAAGCCAGGCGTCGGGGCAAGGCCACCGCCACCGGCCCACGGCTTGGTCAAATTGGGGGCGAAACGCGTTGACACGCCGGTCAAAAACACGGAAGATATCGCGTTTTCCGCGAGTCAGAACTTTTTCAAGGAGATAACCTTGGCCAATTCCGCACAAGCCAGAAAGCGCGCTCGTCAGGCTGAGAATAGTCGTCAGCACAACGCTTCCATGCGTTCCATGATGCGTACCTTCGTTAAGAAGGTGGTTTACGCTATCGATGCCGGCGACAAGAGCAAGGCCGAGGAAGCCTACAAGGCAGCCGTGCCCGTCATCGACAAGATGGCGAACAAGGGCCTGATCCACGCCAACAAGGCCGCTCGTCACAAGAGCCGCCTGAACGCTCGTATTCGCGCGCTGTAAGCGACGTCCCACGGGACACAAAAAAGCCGACCCTCGGGTCGGCTTTTTTTTGCCAGGATTTATGCCCGTTCTGTGGGTATGACCGGAATACCCACAGAACGGGCACAAATCCCGCGGGCGCATGGAGAAGGAGAGACCCGTTACGGGTCGAGAGACTGGTCTGGGCCATGCGCAGGAGCGGGATTACTTAGGATCGGCATCCCTTTGAGTAAAAACCTTCCGAATCACACCAGAATCAAATTATCCCGATGTATCAGCTCCGGCTCGTCGATATAGCCGAGGATAGACTCTATCTTTTCGCTGGCCTGGCCCATGATGCGTCGGGTCTCCGACGCCGAGTAGTTGGCAAGCCCGCGCGCCACCTCCCTGCCCGAGGCATCCAGGCAGGAGACCAGTTCACCGCGACGAAAGTCGCCGCTGACCGCCTTCACGCCCACCGCCAACAGGCTGCGTCCCTGCTCGACCACCACGCGGGCGGCACCTTCGTCCAGCGACAACGCGCACTTGACCTACAGCTGACCGGC
>JABURT010000054.1 GCA_014762495.1 Gammaproteobacteria bacterium
GCGTTCAGTTCCGGCGACAACTGCACCGTACACAGCCCGTTCGCCGCGCGCACCGCGTTCACCGCGTCCAGATGCCGGAACTGGATGTCCGCCGTGTCTTCCTCTTCGATCCAGAACACCCGGACGACTTCGCCCTTGTCGTTTACCCGCGGGCCTTCTTCACAGGCCGACAGGAACCCGGCCAGCGCGGTCAGCAAAAAGATCAGACGAAACATACGGATTATTCCCCGAAATTGAATTAGGCGCCCTACGCTTTATCGCGAATAGGCGTCAGCGGCAACTGGGCAAATTGCCATTCGGCGGATTTTTGTCATTAACAAGGGTTTGATTTGTAACTGTTGTCATTAGGCACTAACATTGCGGCGAATTCTGTCGCGAGCAATTGCATAACGAGAGTCGAAATGAAGAAGCTGAATGAATTGAGCATGTCCCGCCGCGCCTTTGCTGCCGGCACGCTGGCCTCGGCCGCGTTCGGGAGCCGCGCACTGGCCCAGTCCGACCCCGCCTTTCAGGAGGCGCTGGAAAACGAAGCCGCCGTCGCGCGCCCGCAGGGTGGCGTGAAGCGCAATATCTCCAGCTTCAGGTCGCAATCATGGGAGCCGTATTTTTCCAACACCCACAACGGCGCGATCCTGGTCGACACCAAGAGCCGCGCGCTGCATTTCTGGTCCGAAGACCGCTCCGTCTACAAACTCTACCCGACCAGCGTTCCGGAATCGCCCGAACTGACCCGTCTGGGCCGCACCTCGGTCATCCGCAAGCGGATCGGGCCGGACTGGCGCCCGACCGCGAATATGCTGAAACGCAATCCCGACTGGCCGAAATACATACCACCCGGTCCGGAAAATCCGCTGGGCACGCACGCGCTCTATCTGTCGTGGCAATATTACCGGATTCACGGCACGCACGACACGCGGAAAATCGGCCGGAGATCGTCGAACGGCTGCATCGGGCTGTACAACCAGCATATCGCCGAACTGTTCGAGCTCACGAAGGTCGGGACCCAGGTTCTGTTGATATAGAGGCTGTCTCTTATACAACTCT
>JABURT010000129.1 GCA_014762495.1 Gammaproteobacteria bacterium
CCTGCAACATGCCGTCTCCCTCAAGCTCACGGAGCTACAACTCAAGGAGTTCATCGAGCGCCTGCGCTCGGCCTATCGCATCAATCCCTCCTTCGCCCAGATGCAGCTGGAACGGTTGGGTCGCATCGGCTTCACCCTGGATGAGCAGGTACGCTTCGTGGCCCAGGCGCTCAACTCCATCGGTCTGACCGAGGGCTTCTCGCGTTTCGTGCTATTGGTGGGCCACGGCAGCAGTTCGGAAAACAACCCCTACGAATCGGCCCTGGATTGCGGCGCCTGCGGCGGCAACCACGGCCTGGTCAGCGCACGCGTGCTGGCGCAAATGGCCAACAAGCCCGATGTGCGCCGGGCCCTCAATCAACGCGGCTTTAACATCCCCGAGGACAGCCACTTCCTGCCGGCCCTGCACAACACCACTACTGACAAGATCACGCTCTACGATCTCGAACTGCTGCCACCCTCGCATCTTATCTACCTCGATCGCCTGCGCAACGGGCTGAGCTCGGCCTCGCGACTGTGTGCCCAGGAGCGACTGCCCAGCCTGCAACTCATCGATACTCAGGGCGAGGCGCCGGAGACCGCGGAACGACTGGTGCAGCGCAATTCGCTGGACTGGTCGCAGGTGCGTCCCGAATGGGGCCTGTCCGGCAATGCCTATTTCATCATTGGTAATCGTGACCTGACGCGACGGGCCTCGCTACACGGCCGCGCCTTCCTGCACTCCTACGACTACACCAAGGATCGCAAGCGCCATCTATTGGAAAACATCCTCACCGGGCCATTGGTGGTGGGTCAGTGGATTAACATGGAACACTATTTTTCGGCGGTGGATAACGAACGCTTTGGCAGTGGCAGCAAGGTCTATCACAATGTCGCCGGTCGCTTCGGTGTCATGAGCGGTAACCTCAGTGACCTGCGCACCGGACTACCGGCGCAGACGGTGCTGGAGAACGGCAAACCCTATCATCAGCCCCTGCGCCTGATTACCGTGATCGAGGCGCCCTTCGAGCACGCGCGCCAGGCGGTGGAGGCCGTGCCCTCGGTGAAAAACCTGGTACGCAACAACTGGATCCGCCTGCTGGTGGTAGACCCCGCAACACAGACTATTTATTGCTATCGCAATGGTGAATGGCAACAGCAGGCTGGCATGGATGCACTTACAGTATCGACTTCAGAGGAGTCCGTTTCCGCATGAAAAATCTTAACCTCAGCCCACTCAAGAAGCTCGAAATCATCCTCGAGGGTGAACACCAGGGCTTTGTCACCGACCTGCTCGACCGTAGCGGGGTCAAGGGCTATACCATCTTCAATAATCTATCGGGGAAGGGCCGCCAGGGGTTCCACGAAGGCCACATTATGTTCAACGAAGACGATGTATTGATCATGATCGTCGCCGCGGTGCCGGAGGACCTGGTCAATCCGATCCTTGAGGGCCTGTCGCCTTTCTACAACGAACACTCGGGGGTAGTCTTTATTTCGGATATCCAGGTGACGCGCCTGGTGAAATTCAGCGGTTAATTAGAGTGCGACCATGGTCGCGCCGACATCATCCCTGGTAGCCCTGCTTGCGCAGGCCGTAGCTTTGTACCAGTTGCTCGATGGCCTCCTGGTCATAGGGACGTAAACCACTCAGAACCAGGCTCTTCTCGCCTCTACCCACAACTTCACCCTCGGCGCTGATATTGAAATTGAGGGTGACGCCGGCCCTCTTGCCTTCAAGGTTGAGCATGGAGTCGCTCAAGTTGAGTTGTGGGTCGCTTATATCGAGGCGATTCATGCGGATCCCCATGCTGGCATAGATGACCATGGGGCGGGCGGGGTTGATCATCACACCGTGCTCGGCCATCAGGGGGACCAGGATATCGGGGAAGGTCTGGCCGGAGAACTCGACATAACGACGGATCAAGGCCTGGATCAGTGAGGCATCCTGGGTCGTGTTCCCACTGCGTTCGATCTCCATGTATTCCTTGCCCGCTTCATCGGTGATGCTAAAGCGGTCAGTGACCTCATCGGGAAACACAAGCCCGGCGCCATCACCCACCATCCCTTTAAAGCTGAACGTCATCTGCTGGCTGAGGCCGTAGCGGTTGAGTACCAGTGCGAAGAGCAGATCGCCCGGAACGCAAAAGGGCTTGGCGTCGGCATCGTGCAGGGGATTGAAATCACCGGCGATACGCTTGGCAAAGTCGCTGGCCTGCTGGCGAGAGACGCGCACGGCGCCTGCATCCTGATAGTAATCTTCTAGAAAACTCATGAGGGAACATGACAGTTGATCGAGCCTCATTGTAAACCAGTGAGGGATGCCGGACCAGCGTCAGGGACGTAGGAATGCTTGATTGCCGAGCGGGGCAGTGGTTTGCGATCCATACCTGCGTTCTTTAATCTGATCGAGAAAGCACAGGCAAGGGTCAACAGCAGGCGTTCAACCGTCTATCGGAATCCAAATGAGCAAGAAACAAGCCTTTCATCAGCGCATCCTGCAGTCGATGGAGCCCTGGGTCTTTCTCCCTGCCGCCGTGGTGGTGATCCTGTTTGTCATCATGAGCGGCCTCTTCACCGACACCACCCGTGGCGTCTTTCGCACCCTGCAACAGGGGATCGTGGAGAACTTCGGCTGGTTTTACATGCTGGTGGCCAGTGGCCTGCTGGTGTTCATCATCTGGCTGTTGTTTAGCCGTTTTGGCAAGATCCGTCTGGGCGGCGATGATGCCAGACCGGAGTTCGGCTATCTCACCTGGTTCAGCATGTTACTCAGTGCCGGCATGGGCATAGGCATCGTCTTTTTCGGCGCGGCCGAACCCTTATTGCATTACCTCGATCCGCCCTTCGGCGAGGGAGAGACCGAGGCGGCCATGCGTGAGGCAATGCGTTACACCTTCTTCCATTGGGGATTGCACCCCTGGGCGATCTATTCGGCCCTGGCCCTGCCGTTGGCTTATTTCCACTTTCGCTACAAGCTACCGTTGGCGCCACGCTCGCTGCTCTACCCTCTGCTAGGGGATCGTATTTACGGTGCACCGGGCCATGTGGTCGATGTATTGTGCACGGTAGGCACCCTGTTTGGTGTGGCCACTTCGCTGGGACTCGGGTCGGTGCAAATCAATGCCGGTTTTCACCGCTTGTTTGATATGCCTCAGGGTGTCGTGGCACAGTTGATTCTCATCGCCTGCATCACTGCCGTGGCGACGCTTTCGGTGGTCACCGGTCTGCACAAGGGCATGCGCCTGCTCAGCCAGTTCAATATCGGCCTGGCGCTACTGCTATTGTTGTTCGTGCTGCTGACCGGACCGACGCTCTATATATTGGAGTTGTTCGTCGATAGCCTTGGCTATTACCTGCAAAAGCTTCCCTACACCAGCCTCCATATCAATCCGGGTAGCGAGTCTGACTGGCAGGCACAGTGGACCCTGTTCTACTGGAGCTGGTGGATCTCCTGGTCGCCCTTCGTCGGGGTGTTCGTGGCGCGTATCTCCAAGGGCCGTACTGTACGAGAATTTGTTACCACCACCATGCTGGTCCCTTCACTGGGCGGCTATCTCTGGTTTTCCGCCTTCGGTGGCACCAGCCTGCATACGTTGCAGACGATGGGTGACGGGATCGCCGACATCGTTCGCAGCAACGAAGCCCTGGCCCTGTTCGCGGTGCTGGAACAACTGCCCCTGCATACCTTGACCTGGTCGTTAGCCACGGTCCTTATCATTATCTTCTTTGTCACCTCCTCGGACTCCGGCTCCTTTGTTGACGACATGGTGACCTCGGGTGGACACCCCAATCCACCCCGGGCGCAGCGCCTGTTCTGGGCCCTCGCGGAGGGCACGGTGGCCGCTGTCCTGCTCTATGCCGGTGGACTCAATGCGCTGCGTACTGCCTCGCTGACCATGGGTTTGCCTATGGCGGTCTTTATTATCATCGCCTGCGTGGGGCTGGTGCGTGCCTTGAGGGTCGACTATGCAAGTCAGGGTGTACCCTCGGCCAAAACCTTGCAAAAGCAAAAGGTGCCGCCACGCAAGAGCCTCGATGTGGACCGTCCACAAGAGGAAGAGCGTAAACGGGAAAAAGACGACTAGTCCAACGGCGTGCAACGCTAGAGGGCCGGGGTGAAGCCACCCCCATTCTTTAATATAATGGCCGCTTTCGCGGGCAAGGTCCCGCCTGTCAATTGAACAGAGAGCCCCCTATGCCCAGTTCCAAGATCTTCTATACCGAAACGGACGAAGCCACGGCCCTTGCCACCTACTCCTTTTTCCCCATCGTCAAGGCCTTTACCGCTGCCGACGGTGTGGAATTAGAGACCCGTGACATCTC
>JABURT010000003.1 GCA_014762495.1 Gammaproteobacteria bacterium
CGCCTATCCCGATCTGGCCGCCGAGTTCGAGCGCCGCATGAAGGGCGATCTGCCCGGCAATTGGGACCAGGTTGCCGCCGAGGTCATCAAGACCGCCAATGAAAAGGCCGAAAGCCCGGCGACTCGTAAGGCCTCGCAACTGGCCATTACCGGTTTCGCCCCGGCCCTGCCCGAGTTCCTGGGCGGTTCTGCCGACCTGACCGGTTCCAACCTGACCGACTGGCCCGATGCCAAGCGCATCAATAACACCGTGGCCGATGGCAACTACATCTCCTACGGTGTGCGCGAATTCGGCATGTCCGCCATCATGAACGGCGTCGCCCTGCACGGCGGTTTCATTCCCTTTGGCGGCACCTTCCTGATGTTCTCCGAATACGCCCGCAATGCCCTGCGCATGGCGGCGCTGATGAAGATCCAGAGCATCTTCGTCTACACCCACGACTCCATCGGTCTGGGCGAAGACGGCCCCACTCACCAGCCCATCGAACAGACTGCGACCCTGCGCATGATCCCCAATATGGGTGTCTGGCGCCCCTGTGACACGGTCGAGTCCGCCGTGGCCTGGAAGGCCGCCATCGAGAAGCAGGATGGACCTTCGTCGCTGATCTTCAGCCGCCAGGGTCTGCCCTTCCAGTCTCGTAGCGATGAGCAGATTGCCAACATCGCCAAGGGCGGTTACATCCTCAAGGATTGCGACGGCACCCCCGACGTGGTCATCATCGCCACCGGTTCCGAAGTGGCCCTGGCCGTGGGCGCCGCCGAGCAGATGTCGGGCAAGAAGGTGCGCGTGGTTTCCATGCCATCCGTCGATGCCTTCGAGTCCCAGGACGCGAGCTATAAGACCTCTGTCCTGCCCAAGGGTGTGCCCACCGTCGCCGTCGAGGCCGGTGTCACCATGGGCTGGTACAAGTATGCCGACGTCGTGCTGGGCATGGATCGCTTTGGCGAATCCGCCCCGGCCGGTGAGCTGTTCAAGGAGTTCGGCTTCACTGTTGAGACCGTCGTCAAGGCCGCCGAAGAGGCCATGGCTTGATCTAGATCTTTCTCGGTGACCTGGTCTCGACCGGGTC
>JABURT010000195.1 GCA_014762495.1 Gammaproteobacteria bacterium
ATATTTGGAAGACGAAAAAGGTTCCAAGGAAAATCGGCTCGGCAAGGAAGGCGATGGCGTAAAAATCATGTTTTCCTCGCTTAACCAAACAAGACTGTCCTGCGCTGCGGGTGGTGTTGGTGTCGCTCAGGCCGCATATGAAGCGGCGGTGAAATATTGTAACGAACGCGAACAATTCGGCAAGGCGGTAGGGCAATTCCAGATGAATCAGGATATGATCGCCCAAATGGCCGTGCAGATCGAGGCCGCTCGCCTGCTCACCTATAAAGCTTCCGTGCAAAAAGACGAGGGTACCCTGGGGAATACCCTGGAAACCTCTATGGCCAAATATTACGCAGGCGAAACCGCCGCCTTTTGCGCCCACAATTCGATGAAAATTCTCGGCGCCTACGGTTACTCACCAGAGTACCCTGTTGCTCGCTATTTTAGAGACGCTGTGTTGTATCAGATTGTGGAAGGTACCGCTAATATTCAGAAAATGATTATCGCTCTGGACCAACTGGGAATTCGTAAAGCAAATAGATAATCCTTTTTAGTACCTCACTGGACCTTCAAGGAGGCGAAATTCGCCTCCTTTTTTTATCCCTCACTTCTTGTTGTCCCTCATACCTAATGGGTATCATATTTCAAATCATGTAAACCGAATTCCCTTTACAAAAAAATAGGACGGGTAGCGCCTCCAAGCGCCAACCCGTCCCCGTCCTATTAAAAATAGTATTAATGGCTAGTCTTCAGCCTTTTATCAGGCGAGGCAGCATCATCTGGTGATGTGGGCAAATCGATTTCGGATTTTGATAGGCGGCGCCCGTGAATGCCTGTATATAGCCTCGCAACGCAGGATAGGCTACGACTTCGTCAACAAATCCTGCTTTGGCGCAATAGACAGGCCTTGATTTATCATTATACTCCTGAGCCAACTTGTTCATTTTGTCAATAATAGGCTCCAGTGGTCTGCCGGCCTCTTTCTCTTTAACAAGCCTGCGGGCGTATGATGCAGCAGCGGCTGTTTCTCCATGCATCACGTAGATTTCGGTTGTGGGCGGACCCAATGTAAAAGAGTTGTGATGATT
>JABURT010000146.1 GCA_014762495.1 Gammaproteobacteria bacterium
CCCATCAATTAACCTTCCGGCACCGGGCAGGCGTCACACCCTATACGTCCACTTACGTGTTTGCAGAGTGCTATGTTTTTAATAAACAGTCGCAGCCACCAGTTTAATGCTACCCATCTCAGCTCCACCCGCAGGGGCTTCACCTAATATGGGCGTACCTTCTCCCGAAGTTACGGTACCATTTTGCCTAGTTCCTTCACCCGAGTTCTCTCAAGCGCCTTAGAATACTCATCTCGCCCACCTGTGTCGGTTTAGAGTACGGTCACTAACAACCTGAAGCTTAGAGGCTTTTCCTGGAAGTATGGCATCAATCACTTCGCGTCCTTTAGGACACTCGTCATCGCGTCTCAGTAATAGTCTCCCGGATTTACCTAAGAGACCTACCTACATGCTTGAACCGGAAATCCAATAACCGGATGACCTAGCCTTCTCCGTCCCCCCATCGCAGTTGTTAGTGGTACAGGAATATTAACCTGTTTCCCATCGACTACGGCTTTCGCCCTCGCCTTAGGGGCCGACTAACCCTACGCCGATTAACGTTGCGTAGGAAACCTTGGGCTTTCGGCGTGCGGGTTTTTCACCCGCATTATCGTTACTCATGTCAGCATTCGCACTTCTGATACCTCCAGCAATCCTCACAGATCACCTTCAACGGCTTACAGAACGCTCCTCTACCATGCAATAAATTGCATCCGCAGCTTCGGTATACAGCTTAGCCCCGTTAAATCTTACGCGCAGGCCGACTCGACCAGTGAGCTATTACGCTTTCCTTAAAGGATGGCTGCTTCTAAGCCAACCTCCTGGCTGTCTATGCCTTCCCACATCGTTTCCCACTGAGCTGTATTTTGGGACCTTAGCTGGCGGTCTGGGTTGTTGCCCTTTCCACGACGGACGTTAGCACCCGCCGTGTGTCTCCCGTGATTGCACTCCTGGGTATTCGGAGTTTGCAACGGGTTGGTAAGCCGGGATGGCCCCCTAGCCGTAACAGTGCTCTACCCCCCAGGGTGATACACGAGGCTCTACCTAAATAGATTTCGAGGAGAACCAGCTATCTCCGGGCTTGATTAG
>JABURT010000219.1 GCA_014762495.1 Gammaproteobacteria bacterium
TGAGACCGTCGACCACGAACTTGTTGTGCACAACTTCATGACGCACATAGATAGGGGCGCCGAAGATCTCCAGCGCGCGCTCCACGATCTCGATGGCGCGATCGACACCGGCGCAAAAGCCACGTGGATTGGCGAGCAGGATCTTCATCTTATGGGGCCTCCACGCTGATCAATTCCACCTCGAAGGCGAGATTGCGTCCCGCCAGCGGATGATTGAAATCCACCAGCACCGACTCTCCATCGACCCGGTCGATGGTGCCGGGGACCTCTTCCCCGGTGGGGGTCGTAAAGCCAATGACCTGACCCTGTTCCAGGTTGATGTGATCGGGAAAGTCGCTCTTCGGCATGCTGTGGACATTCTCTTCATCGGGATAACCGAAGGCCTCGTCCGGCCCGAGCAGGTAGGTATGTCGCTCGCCGGGCGTGAGTTCTGCGATGACCTCTTCGAGCTTTTCTATCATGGTGCCGTCACCGAGGGTAAAGACCAGCGGTTCGTCTCGGCTTGCGGCATCGACCTCGGTACCGTCCTCCAGCGAGAGGGTAAAGACAATGCTGACCTTGCTGCCTGCTTGAGGTCTCATTCAGGACTCCATTTTCTTGCTTTGGCGTTCGGCTCGAAAGCTCTCAATAATCAGGAGCATGGCGCCGCAAAAGATCGACATATCGGCCACGTTGAAGGTGGGGAAGGCATAGCCTGCGTAATGGAACTGAATGAAGTCCACTACGTGCCCGTAAAAGATCCGATCCAGGGCGTTGCCCAGGGCACCGCCGATGATCAGCACCAGACCATAGGCCTGCCAACGTTCATGGGCCTGGGTCTTGCGCAACCACTGCACCAGCATAGCGCTGACCGCGAAGGCCAGGGTAATGAACATCCAGCGCTGCCAGCCACCGGCGTTGCCCAGGAAGCTAAAGGCGGCACCGGTGTTATAGGCCAGGTTGATGTTAAAGAAAAAGGTGATCTCGATGGGTATCCCATAGTGCAGGGAACCATCGGCCCAAATCTTGGTGACCTGGTCCAGAATGATGACCAGTACCGAAATCCATAGCATGTACAACATGACGTCTCCTCAGGCGAAGCGGCGCTGCTCGCCGTCTCCCTCGACATTGTCCACGCAACGACCACAAAGTTCCGGATGATCGGCGTGCCCCCCCACATCCTCGCGATGGTGCCAGCAACGCACACACTTGGTGTATTCCGAGGGCGCCACCACCACCCACATCTCATCATTGCTGCTCAGGGTCACATGGGCACCGTTCTCGGGTGGCGTCTCGACCTTGTGCACTCGGGCATAGGACGTAATGAGGACGAAACGCAGCTCGTCCTCCAGCTTGAGCAGGCGCTCGTAGAGTTCGCTGCCGCAATAGAGGTCCACCTCGGCATCGAGCGAGGCGCCGATGCCACCGGCCACGCGCAGGGCCTCCAGCTCTTTGGAGACCGCCTGACGCACCTCCAGCACCTGCCCCCAGAACGCCAGGCCCATCTCCGACTCGGCGGCGACGGGTGGTAACTCGTACCAGGTCTCCAGCAGGACCGAGTCGCCCTGTTGACCCGGAATATGCTGCCAGATCTCCTCGGCGGTGAAGCTGACGATGGGTGCCAGCCAGCGCACCATGGCCTGTATGACATGATACAAGGCGGTCTGTGCCGAGCGTCGCGCCAGTGAATCGGCCTGCGTGGTGTACTGACGGTCCTTGATCACATCGAGGTAGAAACCACCAAGGTCCACGGCACAGAAGTTATGTACCTTCTGATAGATGTGGTGAAACTCGTAGCTGTCGTAGGCGGCGATGATCTCCTCCTGCAACTGCCAGGCGCGCTCCACCGCCCACTTGTCCAGTGGCAGCATGTCGGCCGTGGCCACCGTGTGTGTCGCCGGATCGAAGCCCGCCATGTTGGCGAGCAGGAAGCGGGCGGTGTTGCGGATGCGTCGATAGGCATCGGCGATGCGCTTGAAGTATTCGTCGGAGACGGTCATCTCGCCGCGATAGTCGGTGGCGGCCACCCACAGGCGCAGGATGTCGGCGCCCATCTTGTTGGTGATCTGCTGCGGCTCGATGGAGTTACCGAGGGACTTGGACATCTTCTGGCCCTTGGCGTCGACGGTGAAGCCGTGGGTCAGGGCCGCCTTGTAAGGCGCGACGCCGTGGATGGCGACCGAGGTAAGCAATGAAGACTGGAACCAGCCACGGTGCTGATCCGAGCCCTCCAGGTACAAGTCGGCGGCGGGAAAGTCATGCAGTCCCAGCATCCGCTCCATCACCGCATTGTGGGTGACGCCGGAGTCGAACCAGACGTCGAGGGTATCCATAACCTTACGATATTGCTCGGCCTCGTCACCCAACAACTCGGCGGGGTCAAGCTCGAACCAGGCATCGATGCCCTGCCCCTCGACCTTTTTGGCCACCTCCTCGATGAGACGCGAGGTCTCGGGATGCAGTTCTTCGGTTTCCTTATGCACGAACAGGGCGATGGGTACACCCCAGGTGCGCTGGCGCGAGATACACCAGTCGGGACGGCCGGAGACCATGTTCTCAATACGGGCCTGGCCCCACTCGGGCAACCACTGGGTCTGCTTGATGGACTTCATGGCGGCCTCGCGCAGACCGGCCTGGTCCATGCTCACGAACCACTGCGGCGTGGCACGAAAGATTATCGGGGTCTTGTGGCGCCAGCAGTGCGGATAGCTATGGCGCAGGGCCACGCTGTGCACCAACTTATTGTTCGTCTTCAGGACCTCGATGACGTGGTCGTTGGCCTTGAGCACGTGTTCACCGGCGAAGATCTCGGTATCGGGCAGGTAGACACCGTTGTCGCCCACCGGGTTGTCCACCTTGAGGCCGTAGCGCGAACCCACCACGTAGTCGTCCTGGCCGTGACCGGGGGCGGTATGCACGGCACCGGTACCGGCATCGGTGGTGACGTGGTCACCGAGGATGATGGGCACCTCGCGTGCATAGAAGGGATGCGCCAGCTTGAGGTGTTCCAGCGCGGCACCCTTGGCGTAGGCGATGACGCGGTAATCCTCCATCTCATAGCGGGCCATCACGTCCTTGAGCAGGGCCTCGGCCACCACCAGTCGTTCGGGGCCATGCTCGGCCACGCCCTCGCACTGCACCACGGCGTAATCCAGCTCCGGGTTGAGCGACACCGCCTGGTTGGCAGGCAAGGTCCAGGGGGTGGTGGTCCAGATCACCACCGAGATAGGGCCGCTGCCGGCCTCATCGGTGTGGTGACAAGCCGCCATGAAGGCGGCATCGTCCAGTACCTCGAAGCGCACGTCGATGGCGGGCGAGGTCTTGTCCTCGTATTCCACCTCGGCCTCGGCCAGGGCCGAGCCGCAGTCGGTGCACCAGTGCACCGGCTTGGCCCCCTTGTGCAGATGGCCCCTGTCGATGATACGGCCGAGGGTACGGAGGATATCGGCCTCGAACTGAAAGTTCATGGTGAGGTAGGGATTGTCCCAATCACCCATGACACCGAGGCGCTTGAAGTCCTCGCGCTGGCCGTCTACCTGCTTGGCGGCGTACTCACGACAGGCCTTGCGGAACTCAGAGGCCGTGACCTTGCGGCCGGGCTTGCCCACTTTTTTCTCTACCCGAAGCTCGATGGGCAGGCCGTGGCAGTCCCAGCCGGGGATGTAGGGCGCATCCTTGCCGTTCATGGACTGCGACTTGACGATGATGTCCTTGAGCACCTTGTTGAGGGCATGGCCGATGTGGATGTCGCCGTTGGCATAGGGCGGGCCGTCGTGGAGGATGAACTGTTCCTGCCCCTGGCGCTCCCGGCGTAGACGTCCATAGAGGTCCATCGCCTGCCAGCGCTTCAGAGTCTCGGGTTCGCGCTGGGGCAGGTTTCCGCGCATGGGGAAGTCTGTCTCGGGCAGGTTCAGGGTGTGTTTGTAATCGGCCACGCTGGCTTATCCTTTTCTCGTTCTCCGCGCCTGGGCGCTCTGCTCGGTTTGAAGTAATCGGCTATTTTACGCGATCACAGGGTCGCGCCGACACCTGCGCGCAAAAAAGAATTATCTGCATCGTCAGATATTGAAGAATTCACGCGCCTGGGCGGCATCTTTTTCGATCTGAGCCTTGAGCTCATCAAAGGAGTCGAAGCGCTTCTCTTCGCGCAGTTTCCTACGAAACTCCACCTGAACGTGCTCGCCATAGATATCGCCATCGAAGTCGAACAGGTGGACCTCCAGCTGGGCACGGGTGCCATCCACCGTCGGACGGATGCCGACATTGGCCACCCCGGCCACCGGCTCA
>JABURT010000028.1 GCA_014762495.1 Gammaproteobacteria bacterium
CCGCTTCGAGGTGCGCCCTTGCCCGGAGGGTGTAGTGCCGTTCCATGCAGGCGACAGGCAAGGGAATCGGGGGGTAGTGCATGAATAGAAGCACCTCGTCTCGTTCACTCTTGTCGAGGGCCTCCACGAGCCAGGCGACATCCCCCGGGGTGGTCGTCCCACCGGGAATATCGAGAAGCAGGAGCTCTTCTCCCCCGAGCTCGAGGTGGCGGTGGTATCGCCCCTCACCGCTACTCTCGGCCCCGGCGGCGTCTCCGAACTCCTCGGCGAGCATTACCGGATCGTCATGATTTCCGCCCATGACCAAGTAGGCAAGGCCGCTCCGGTCCAGCTCGCCCCGTATCCAGCGGTACGCCTCCCGGCTACCGGTATCGAGGCTCAAGTCGCCGGTAACAACCAGAAGCTCCGGCTCGATGGACTGTATCTCTTCGAGTAGACCGAGAAAGTTTTCGCGAACTGGAACGCCCTTCGGCCGTTCTCCCGCTTCACCGATGTGCAGGTCTGTTAGGTGGGCAATCATGCTTGTTTGTTCCCTCTGTTTAGTCTACTTACCCGCGGCCATCTCAGCAACGGTCGCGGGACTCCAGAGCGTTCAGGATCGAGTGGATCAGGGCCACATCATTTCCGTCGATGTGCGCAAGCCGTTCTCGCAGTTTTCCAAGGAGCGCCGGATTACCACGGTCTTCGAGCAACGCCTCGAGACGGCGCAGAAGGGCGGCGTAACTCCCGGCTTCACCCGAGCTCCTTAACCGGGACTCGTCCTCAGGACGCGAATCAGTTGTGGGGGCTCCCTCCGGGGCCGCCGCGGTGACGGGGCCTCCGACCCGGATTTGGCTCAGCTCATGAGCGTAGAGAAGCACCGCCTGGGCGAGGTTGAGGGAGGGGTAGGTAGTGGCAAGCGGAACTGTCGATACGAGGTGACACCGCTGCAGTACGCTGCTCGGTAGACCGGACGCCTCGCTTCCGAAGCGAATTGCGATTGGGCTAATCGAACTCCCCTTCTCTTCCAGTAGTTCAGGCAACTCGGTTATTGGACGGTATTCGCCAAC
>JABURT010000204.1 GCA_014762495.1 Gammaproteobacteria bacterium
GTCTCCACTCCTCGTGGTACCTCTGCGACGGTGCAGGGTCCCTGGTTTCAATTAAAGCCGGGCAGATTGTCTCCGCCCATCAGATGTAGGTGCAGGTGGAAGACCTCCTGGCCTCCGCCTTCGCCGGTATTGATGATGGTGCGAAATCCCTGCTCCAGGCCCTGTTCCCGTGCCAGCCGGGGCAGCAGCCGCATCATGTGGCTGGTCAGGACATCGTGTTCAACACTCAGCTCGTTGAGACTCGCGATATGTTGGCGCGGGATCATCAACAAATGGACCTCGGCCTTGGGCGCGATGTCCTTGAAGACCACCACCTGGTCGTCTTCGTAAACCTTGTCGGCGGGGATCTCACCGGCGGCGATCTTGCAGAACAGGCAGTCACTCATATTATTATGCTCTACTTATCCCGGTTGGCCTTTTCTTCCAGGCCGGAGAGGCCGAAGCGTCGTTCCAGCTCCGCCAGTACCTGCTCAGGCCCCAGGCCCTGCTGCGCCAGCAGGACCAGGCTATGAAACCACAGATCGGCGGTCTCATAAATGATCTTGTCGGCCTCGCCGTCCTTGGCCGCCATGACCGTCTCGGTGGCCTCCTCGCCGATCTTCTTCAGGATCGCGTCGAGTCCCTTGCTGTATAGCCTGGCCACGTAGGAGCTGTCGGGGTCGGCGCCCTTGCGCGACTCCAGTACCTCGGCCAGCTGTTTTAATACGTCATCGCTCATTTGTTGTATATCGCCCTGGGGTCCTTGAGCACCGGATCGACGCTGACCCACTTGCCGTTCTCGAAGCGCTGGAAGAAACAGCTCTCACGTCCGGTATGACAGGCGATACCGCCGGTCTGTTCAATCTTTAACAGGATCACGTCGTTGTCGCAGTCCAGACGGATCTCCCTGATCTTTTGCGTGTGGCCGGACTCCTCGCCCTTGTGCCACAGCTTGCCGCGCGAACGCGACCAGTATACCGCTTCGCCCAGCTCGGCGGTTTTTTGCAGGGCCTCGCGGTTCATCCAGGCGAACATCAGGTTACGGCCCGACTCGGCATCCTGGGCGATGACCGGCACCAGCCCGTCCTCGGTCCACTTCACTTCGTCCAGCCAGTCGCTCATTAGAGTCTGACCTCGAGCCCGGCCTGGCGCATGCGCAGCTTGGCCTCGCTCACGCTGTACTCGCCGAAGTGGAAGATGGAGGCGGCCAGCACGGCGTCGGCGTGGCCTTCCTTGATGCCGTCCACCAGATGGTCGAGATTGCCGACGCCGCCGGAGGCGATCACCGGTACGGTAACCGCGTCGCAGACCGCCTGGTTGAGGGCGTTATCGAAACCGTTCTTGGTGCCGTCACGGTCCATGGAGGTGAGCAGGATCTCGCCGGCGCCGTATGCCACCATCTTTTGCGCCCACTCGACCGCATCGAGCCCGGTGGGCTTGCGCCCGCCGTGGGTGAAGATCTCCCACTTGTTGTCGCCCACCTGTTTGGCGTCGATGGCGACCACGATGCACTGTGAGCCGAATTTCTCAGCCGCTTCGCGCACGAACTCGGGATTGTGCACGGCGGCGGTATTGATGGCGACCTTGTCGGCACCGGCGTTGAGCATGCGGCGGATGTCCTCCACCGTGCGGATGCCGCCGCCCACGGTGAGCGGGATGAAGACCTGGCCGGCCACCTCTTCGACCACGTGGACCATGGTCTCGCGGTCATCCGAGGAGGCGGTGATGTCGAGGAAGGTGATCTCGTCGGCACCCTGTTCATCGTAGCGGCGCGCTACTTCCACCGGGTCGCCGGCGTCGCGGATGTCGACGAACTGCACACCCTTGACCACGCGACCGTTGTCGACATCGAGACAGGGGATTATTCGTTTTGCTAATGTCATTTGCCGTCTCTGCCTGGTTTGGCCAGTGTCATGCTACTTGTCTCCGCACAGCTCGTCGGCCAGCTTCTGGCCCTCGGCGAAATCGAGCGTGCCTTCGTAGATGGCGCGGCCGGTAATGGCGCCCATGATGCCTTCTTCCTCTACTTCACACAGCTTGCGGATGTCGTCGAGGTTGGTGATGCCGCCGGAGGCGATTACCGGGATGGTGATGGACTGGGCCAGCTTGACGGTGGACTCCAGCGAGACGCCGCTCATCATGCCGTCGCGGCTGATGTCGGTGTAGATGATCGCCTCGACGCCATCCTCTTCGAACTTCTGTGCCAGGTCGACCACGTCGTGGTTGGAGAGCTTGGACCAGCCATCGATGGCCACCTTGCCGTCCTTGGCGTCGAGTCCGACGATGATATGGCTGGGGAACTCGGTGCAGAGATCATTAATAAAGTGCGGCGCGCTGACCGCCTTGGTGCCGATGATGACGTATTGCACCCCGGCGTTCAGATAGGTCTCCACCGTCTCTTCGTCGCGGATACCGCCGCCGATCTGGATCGGCAGGTCGGGGTAGGCATCGGCGATGGCCCTGACCACGCCGGCATTCTTCGGTTGTCCAGCGAAGGCACCGTCGAGGTCGACGATGTGCAGGCGGCGCGCACCGGCCTCCACCCACTGGCCGGCCATCTGTACCGGGTCCTCGGAATAGATGGTGGCATCCTCCATACGCCCCTGTTTCAGACGTACGCATTTACCTTCTTTCAGATCGATGGCGGGAATCAGCAGCATGGTGATGTCCTGTTATTTACTCTGTCCGTCCCAGTTGAGGAAGTTGGCGTACAGTTGCAGCCCGGTGCTCTGACTCTTCTCCGGATGGAACTGCACGGCAAAAACATTATCCTGCGTCACCGCCGCGGTAAAGGCGTGCGGGTAGGTACTGAAACCGGCGATGATCTCGGGATCGGCCGGTTCGGCATAATAACTGTGCACGAAATAGAAGTGTGCACCGTCCTCGATATCTGTCCACATGGGATGGTCTTCCATTGCCTGGTGGACGCGGTTCCAACCCATGTGCGGCACCTTGAGTCGCTCGCCCGTGCCGGGGTCGGTCATGTCGGTGGCAAAGGCCAGCACCTTGCCGGGAAATAATCCCAGGCACTCAACGCCGTGGTTCTCTTCGCTGAAGTCGAACATGGCCTGCATGCCGACGCAAACACCCAGCAGGGGTTTGCTTGCGGCAGTCTCCTTGATCACATCCACCAGTTCGAGGCGCTGTAATTCGCCCATGCAATCGCGCATGGCGCCGACGCCGGGCAGCACCGCACGATCGGCGGCACGGATCTCGCCGCTATCGGAGGTAACCACCACACGTGTGCCTTCGGCAACCTTCTCCAGTGCCTTGGCAACGGAGTGGAGATTGCCCATGCCGTAGTCGATGACTGCAACGGTTTTCATACTAAGCCTTGGGGTTCAACTCGATTCGGATTACAGGCTGCCCTTGGTCGACGGCATCTGACCCTGCATACGCGGGTCCATCTCCAGCGCCATGCGCAGGGCGCGACCAAAGGCCTTGAAGATGGTCTCGGCGACATGGTGTGCGTTATTGCCGCGAATGCCATCAATGTGCAGGGTGACCTGGGCGTGGTTGACGAAGCCCTGGAAAAATTCACCAAACAGGTCGACGTCGAACTGGCCGATGTGGGAACGCTTGAAGTCGGCGTGCAACTGCAGACCGGGGCGACCGGAAAAGTCGATCACCACGCGCGAAAGGGCCTCGTCCAGCGGCACATAGGCGTGACCGTAACGACGGATCCCCTTTTTGTCGCCCACGGCCCTGGCCATGGCCTGACCGAGGGTGATACCGATGTCTTCCACCGTGTGGTGGTCGTCGATGTGGGTATCGCCCTTGGCGCTAATGTTCAGATCGATGAGACCGTGACGCGCCACCTGGTCCAGCATGTGCTCGAGAAAAGGCACGCCGGTCTTGAAGCTGGATTTTCCCTCTCCGTCCAGATTCATCTCAACCTGGATCTGCGTCTCGAGGGTGTCGCGTGTGACGTTGGCCTTACGGTCAGCCATTGGGGTCTCCGGATTCTGTTCTGCGCATAGGATACCTTATATGGGTGCGAGGGGAGAACAATTCTTGTGGATTCTTCCTCACTGTAAGCGCTGCAAGAGGCTCGAATTCCATCGATCGTTGGGATACACTCGATTCAAAATCTTCAAACCATGGCATTTTTCCAGGAATGACCTGTATGAGCGATAAGGTCGTTGAACTCTCCAAGATCAAGGTGGCCTGCAAGGATTGCAGCCTGTTTCAGCTATGCCTGCCCATGGGGTTGGAGAGTGATGATCTGGAGAAGCTCGACGTCATCATCAAGCGCAGACGCCCGGTCAAGCGCGGCGAGGATCTGTTTCGCGTCGGTGATGGCTTTCGCTCCATATACGCCGTGCGTAGCGGCTCCATCAAGACCTTCTCACCGACCCAGGACGGTCAGGAACAGGTGACCGGCTTTCACCTGACCGGTGAATTGCTGGGCCTGGATGCCATCAGCAACAATTATCACCCCTGTACCGCGACCGCACTGGAGACCACCAGCGTGTGTGAGATCCCGTTTGAGCGTCTTGAGGAACTGGGGCATCAAATACCGAGTCTGCAACGCCAGTTGTTCCGGGTCATGAGCCGCGAGATTTTCACCGAAGAGAATCACACCCTGTTGCTGGGCAAGCGCAACGCGGAAGAGCGCCTGGCGGCCTTTTTGCTCAGCGTTTCCAATCGTTTCAAATCGCGCGGCTTTTCACCCAATGAGTACAATCTCAGTATGTCGCGTAACGATATCGGCAATTACCTTGGTCTGGCGGTTGAGACCGTCAGCCGTATGTTTACCCGTTTCCAGGAAAGTGGCTTGCTTACGGTCGAACGCAAACACGTGGTAATACACGACCTGGATCGCCTGCATGATATGGCAGGCAGCTCCCGCAGCAGTGGAAATACCCGCTCCTCCGGCTGACACCCCGTCGGTCCTTTCTTGATTTGAATCAATTCCGTCTCCACGGTTTTACCGTGACTTGCCTGCGCGATCCCGCATCTTGATCTATATCAATGTGAGGGCGATCGAATTCTTCGACATTAGACACATATAAGAACTTCGCCTTATTCGTATTTAACTCAGGACAAGGGGGATCCATGTCTACGCAGAGCGCATACAACTATAAGGTCGTGCGCCAGTTCACCATCATGACCGTGATCTGGGGGATCGTGGGCATGCTGGTCGGGGTGATCATCGCCGCGCAGCTGGTCTGGCCATCATTAAACTTTGATATTCCATGGCTGACCTATAGCCGCCTCCGTCCACTGCACACCAACGCGGTCATCTTTGCCTTCGGTGGCTCGGCCTTGTTCGCCACCTCCTATTATGTGGTGCAACGGACCTGTCAGACGCGCCTGTTTGGAGGCGGTCTCGCGGCCTTCACCTTCTGGGGCTGGCAGTTGATCATCGTGCTCGCGGCCATCACCCTGCCCCTGGGTTATACCTCTGGGAAGGAGTACGCCGAACTGGAATGGCCCATCGATATCCTCATTGCCGTGGTCTGGGTGGCCTACGCCGTGGTCTTCTTCGGTACTATCGTGATGCGCAAGACGCCGCATATCTATGTCGCCAACTGGTTCTACGGTGCCTTCATCCTCACCGTGGCGGTGTTGCACATCGTCAACTCGGCGGCACTTCCTGTCGGCATGCTCAAGTCCTATTCGGCCTATCCCGGTACCATGGATGCCATGGTGCAGTGGTGGTACGGCCATAACGCGGTCGGTTTTTTCCTCACCGCCGGCTTCCTCGGCATCATGTATTACTTTGTGCCCAAGCAGGCGGGGCGCCCGGTCTACTCCTACCGACTCTCGGTGGTGCACTTCTGGGCCCTGATCTCTGTCTATATGTGGGCCGGTCCTCACCACCTGCAGTACACCGCCTTGCCGGACTGGGCCCAGTCACTGGGCATGATCTTCTCGCTGATCCTGCTGGCACCCTCATGGGGCGGTATGATCAACGGCATCATGACCCTCTCCGGCGCCTGGCATAAGCTGCGCACCGACCCCATTCTCAAGTTCCTCATCGTCTCACTCTCCTTCTACGGTATGTCCACCTTCGAAGGCCCGATGATGTCGATTAAGACCGTCAACGCCCTGTCGCATTACACCGACTGGACCATTGGCCATGTGCACGGCGGTGCGCTGGGCTGGGTGGCGATGGTGACCATCGGCGCGGTCTACGCCCTGTTGCCCAAGCTGTTCGGGCGTGACGAGATGCACTCGGTCAAGCTCATCGACACCCACTTCTGGATTGCCACCATCGGCGTGGTGCTCTACATCGCCTCCATGTGGATCGCAGGTGTCATGCAGGGTCTGATGTGGCGTGCCGTGAACGACGACGGCACCCTGACCTACAGCTTTGTCGAGTCCCTGGAAGAGATGTACCCCTATCTCACCGTACGACTCCTCGGCGGCCTGCTGTTCTTCATCGGCATGCTGTTAATGGCCTACAACGTCTGGAAGACCATCGCCGCCGGCAAGGCCGTCGACGACACGGTCCCGGCCAGTGCTTAAGGGAGGGACAGAATAATGAGTCATGAAGTAGTAGAAAAAAATATCGGCCTGATGGCCATCTTTATCGTGCTGGTCATCAGTGTGGGGGGGCTGGTTGAGATCGTGCCCCTGTTCTTCCTAAAGAGCACCACCGAACCGGTAGACGGCCTCAAGCCCTATACCGCGCTGCAACTGGAAGGTCGCGATATCTACATTCGCGAAGGCTGCTATACCTGTCACTCACAGATGATTCGCCCGTTTCGGGCCGAAACCGAGCGCTATGGACACTATTCGGTGGCGGGTGAGTTCGTCTACGACCATCCCTTCCAGTGGGGCTCCAAGCGCACCGGTCCCGACCTGGCCCGCGTTGGCGGTCGTTACTCCGACGAGTGGCACCGGGTGCATCTCATCAATCCGCGCGACGTGGTACCCGAGTCCAATATGCCGGGCTTTCCCTGGCTGGCGGAGAACCTGATCGATCACGACGATACTCCCGACAAGCTCAAGGCGATGCGCACGCTGGGTGTGCCCTATAGCGATGCCGATATCAACGGCGCCGCCGACGCAGTCAAGGGCAAGACCGAGATGGACGCCATCGTCGCCTACCTGCAGGTGCTGGGCAACAGCATCAAGACTAGGAGGTGAGACATGGATATTCACGACGTACAAGGGATCTTTACCGGCGTGCTGATGATTGTCTTTCTCGGCATTGTCTGGTGGGCCTATAGCAAGAAGACACAAAAACGATTTAATGAGGCGGCCAATCTCCCGTTTGCCGATGAGGCCAATGACCGCCAGACACGAGAAAAGGAGGCGGACAAATGAGTGGTTTCTGGCATTGGTACGTAGTACTGCTCACGCTGCTTAATATCTTCGGTTGCTTCTGGCTGGTGCGATGGGCCACCCGGCGGCGCTCCGGCGAGGCCGCCGAGGGCGATGTCACCGGACACAGCTGGGACGGTCTGCAGGAGTACAACAATCCCCTGCCGCGCTGGTGGCTCTACCTGTTCTATCTCACCATCGTGTTCTCCCTGATCTATATCGTGCTCTACCCGACATTGGGCAACTGGCAGGGGATCTATGGCTGGAGTTCCACCGGTCAGTATGAGCAGGAGATGGAACGGGCCGAGGCCAAGTACGGCCCCATCTTCGCCGAGCTGGCACAGAAGGATGTGGCGGCGCTGGCGCAGGATGACGAGGCCACCCAGATCGGTCAGCGCCTGTTCCTTAACTATTGTTCGACCTGCCATGGTTCGGATGCGGGCGGTGCCACGGGTTTCCCCAACCTGGCCGACAAGCATTGGCTCTACGGCGGCAGCCCCGAGGCCATCAAGACCAGCATCATGAATGGTCGGCGCGGCATCATGCCGCCCTGGGGCGCCTCGCTGGGTGATCAGGGCGTGGAGGAGACCGCTGCCTATGTCATGAGCCTGAGCGGTCGCGAGGTGGATTCGGCCAAGGCATCTGCCGGCAAGAAGCACTACCAGATGATGTGCGTGGCCTGTCACGGTGCCAATGGCACCGGTAATCAGGCCCTGGGTGCCCCCGATCTGACCGATAGCAACTGGCTCTATGGCGGTTCGCCAGGCGCCATCAAGACCTCCATCCGTGATGGCCGCAATGGCGTGATGCCGGCGCACAAGGAGTTCCTTGGCGAAGACAAGGTTCACGTCCTCGCCGCCTATGTCTACAGCCTGAGCAATTGAAGCAGCTAGCCGGACGCAGCGGTTCGCTGTGTCCGGTTCTTTTTTACCGATTCCATACCCAATCAAGGCCGTTCACGACAATGAGACGAGACAAGAGCGAGAGACGTGAGTGAACAAGATCAGACCGTCAAGGTCGAGGATGAGTTTTATGCCAAGCGCAAAAAGCTCTATCCGCGAGAAGTCCACGGGATATTCGCCAGCCTGCGCCTGACCGGGGTCGTGGTCCTGCTGGGACTTTATTATCTTATGCCCTGGGTGCAATGGAATGGTCGCCAGGCGGTTCTGTTCGACCTACCCGATCGAAAGTTTTACATCTTCGACCTGGTGCTATGGCCGCAGGACTTTTTCTATCTGGCCATGCTGCTCATCATCGCGGCACTGGCCCTGTTTTTCTTCACCGCCCTGGCCGGCCGCCTGTGGTGTGGTTACGCATGTCCACAGACGGTCTGGACCGAGGTCTTCATGTGGATCGATCGCAAGATAGAGGGCGATCGGCCCAAGGCAATGAAGCTGGACAAGTCGCCGTGGACGGCACAAAAGGTCGTTAAAAAGTCGCTCAAGCACGTCACCTGGATCCTCTTTTCGCTCTATACCGGTTACACCTTCGTCGGCTGGTTCACCCCCATCGATGAGTTGAGCATACGCCTGTTTAACTTCGAGACCGGACCGTGGGAGACCTTCTGGGTCTTCTTCTATGGCTTTGCGACCTATCTCAACGCCGGCTGGATGCGTGAACAGGTATGTATCTACATGTGTCCCTATGCGCGATTTCAGAGCGCCATGTTCGACAAGGACACGCTCATCATCTCCTACGATGAACAACGCGGCGAGCCGCGCGGCAGCCGCAAAAAGGACGTTGACCCCGATAAGGTCGGCCTCGGTGACTGCATCGACTGCACGATGTGCGTGCAGGTCTGTCCCACCGGCATCGATATCCGTGATGGGTTGCAATACCAGTGCATTGGTTGTGCCGCCTGCGTCGATGTCTGCAACTCGGTGATGGACAAGATGGGCTATGAGCGGGGCTTGGTGCGTTATACCACCGAGCACGCGGTTCAGGGTGGGAAAACCCGAGTCCTGCGCACGCGTATATGGGTCTACGCCGCCTTATTACTGGTTTTGCTGGCTGGTCTTATCTATGCCATTAGCCAGCGCGTCCCGCTGGAGCTGGATGTGATCCGTGATCGCAACAGTCTCTATGAGACCACGGACACGGGCATGGTCGAGAACATCTATACACTCAAGTTGATCAACATGGATGAGGCGCCGCACACCTACCGTATCGACATCGCCGGACTGAATGGGGCGCAACTGATCGCCCGCGAGACCGAAGTCGATGTGGCGGCGGGCGATGTCCTGGAGATACCGGTGCGTGTGCGTATCGACCCTTATGAATTGAACAGGACCAGTACCGAGATTCAGTTCGGGGTTCAGGCGCTGGATGCACCTGAACTCAATGTGATGCAAACCGGTCGCTTTGTCGGACCGGCTCGATAGAGGTATGACGATGAATCAAGATCTCGACACACGGCCCTGGTATAGACAGTTCTGGCCCTGGTTTCTATTCGGGCTGCCCGGGGTGGCGGTGGTGGCCGGCATCGCCACGGTGATCATCGCCACACTTGGTTATGACGGCCTGGTGGCCGACGATTACTACAAGCAGGGACTGGCCATCAATGTTGACCTTGAGAAGGACCGGGTGGCGCGTCACCTCGGTTTGAATGCGCAAATGGAATTTGACCTCAGGCAGGGCTGGGTTCGGGTCGACCTGGACAGCGAGGTTGCGATCCCGCCACAGGAACTCTCGCTCAGCCTGATCCATCCCACTCGCGCCGACGCCGATCTACACCTGCAACTCAGCCCTGCCGGCACACCGGGTCGTTACGAGGCGAGCTTCGCCCCGCAACAGCACGCCATCCACTGGAACCTGCTGCTCAGCTCCGCCTCCGGTGACTGGCGCCTGCAAGGCCGCTATCCGGGGGGATATGCCGCCAGTGCCCGGCTCGCTGCAGACTCCTGAGGCGGTGCTATATTTAACCATACGAAAACTATGACAATAGAACCACAGGCCCGGTTACGGGCGGGGGAGCGAGCTATGGATGATATTCCACGTATTCAGAGGATGATTGCCGTCCTGTGGCCCTCATTCATCATGGCGGGGGTGGCGACCATTTTGTTCTTTACCGCCTTCGACCCCAGGGATTTCCTGATCACCACGCGTTTTGCCGAGCTTAGCCGCCTGGGGGCGTATAGCATCGGCTTTTTCCTGTTCTGGCTATTGACCGCCAGCTCCTGCCTGCTGACCTGCTACTTCCAGCGTCCCTGTCAGGACTGAGCGCAAGATATTGAGTTTACATGTAAATTTGCAGACATTCGGCGAGGATCGCGACACGATCGCGAGGGTCGATTTGACTTATCGATCCGGGCTGATAACCTATGGCGCTTTCTTTTGAGAGCTGCCTGGGGAATATTCCGGCCTATGGATCAGCACAAGATACAAGAATGCGTCGAGGCCCTGTGTCAAAGTGGCTGCGAAATGGTGCGCGCCACCATTAGTGCCATGGAAGACGGCCAGTCCATCGCCCAGACCTGTGGCCTGAAACAGGATGAGGCCTCCGCCGTACTCAACGAACTCAAGACCATCATGTCGGTCTACGACCGTCGCAATTCATAGATAACGCGACCAGTCCCTCGATTCCCTTCCAAAGACGAAAAAGTGCGGGTTAAGCAGTGAATCCTTGGTGTTATAGCGCAGGGGCTGCATCTGCGTGTCCGTGATCTGGCCGCCGGCCTCCTCGACGATGCACTGTGCCGCCGCCGTGTCCCACTCCGAGGTGGGGCCGAGGCGGGCGTAGAGATCGGCCCGACCCTCGGCCACCAGACAGGATTTCAGTGAACTGCCCTTGATGATGAGTTCGTGTTCGCCGAGCTTGCTAATCAGGGCCTGCACCTGGGGGCTGGAATAGGAGCGGCTGCTGGCAATGGTCAGCTGCTCCGGGTTGAGACGCCGACAGGTGATGGCCTCGCTGCGGCCGCCGGCGACCTGCTTATAGGCGCCATGGCCGGCGCTGGCGAAATAGACCACGTCGTCCACCGGGGCGTAGATGACACCGAGTATCGGGCATTGATGATGGATCAGGGCGATGTTGACGGTGAACTCGCCGTTGCGATGGATAAACTCCACGGTGCCGTCCAGCGGGTCCACCAGCCAGTAGGTGTCCCAGCCCTGGCGCACTTCGAAGGGGGGTATCTCCGACTCCTCGGACAGCACCGGGATATCCGGGGTAAGCAGTTCCAGCGATTCCACCACCACGCCGTTGGCGGCCAGATCGGCCTCGGTCAGCGGGGTGGTGTCGGGCTTGCGCGTGACCTCGCAGTCGCGCTCGCCGTTGTAGTAGTGCAGGATCTCCTCTCCGGTCTCGCGCGCGATCATACGCAGCTGCGGGAGCCAGTCCTGTAAGGGGAAGCGGTCGATCTCAGCGGCCATCATGCAGTCTCTCGCGGGTCAAAAACAGTGCGGCGATGGTACGCGCCTCGGTGCATTCCTCGCAGGCCGTCAGCTTGTGAAGCTCGCTCATTCTCCATGGCACCACTTCCAGCTCTTCCGGCTCGTCGCCCTCCAGTTTCTGCTCATACAGCTCGCGTGCCAATACCACCTGGGTGGTATGTCCAAGGTAGCCGGGCGCGAGGGAGAGGGCGCTGAGGTGTTCCAGGCGATTCGCGCCGTAACCGATCTCCTCCATCATTTCGCGGTTGGCAGCCGCGAGGAAGTCCTCGCCCGCCTCCACCCGGCCCTTGGGCAGGGTCAGCTCATAGCGGTGCACACCGGCGGCGTACTCACGGATCATGAGGAAGGTGTCTTCGTCCAGCATCGGCACCACCAGCACCGCGCCATTGCCCTGCGCGGGTGGCATCAGGCGTTCGTAATGGGTGCGAACGCCGTTGGAAAACTCCAGCTCCAGCGCCTCGACATGGAATAGCCGGGTGCGGGCGAGGGTTTCGGTATTGAGAATACGTGGTTTCTTGGGCATGGGATTGTCGTGCTCGTGTTTGCCTCTATCTTATCGCCTGGACCGTCCCTTGCACAGCGAGGCCCGTGTTAAGCTATGGCGCAGCAATTGAGGTGAATATGCTGACACTGCCCTGGCACAAGATCGAGACTGTCTTCCTGGATATGGACGGCACCCTGCTGGATCTGCATTTTGACAACCATTTCTGGCTCAAGCATCTGCCCATGCGTTACGCACAGAAGCATGAATTGAGCGTGGAAGCTGCGCTGGATAAGCTCAACCCGCGCTTCGAGGCCGTGCACGGCACCCTGGACTGGTATTGCGTCGATTACTGGGAGCGCGAACTGGAGATGGACATCCTCGAGCTCAAGCACGAGGTGGCCCACCTCATCGATGTCTTTCCCTATGTCACCGGGTTTCTCGACTCGGTGCGTTCACACGGCAAGCGCGTGGTGCTGGTCACCAATGCCCATGAGAAGAGCCTCAACCTGAAGATGGAGCGCACCCAGCTAGGCGGCCATTTCGACCACATCTATACCTCGCATGAGTTCCGCGCGCCCAAGGAATCGCAGGCGTTCTGGCATCGACTGCACGAGGTGGAAGGCTTCAAGGCGGCACACACCCTGATGATCGATGACACCCTGAGCGTGCTACGTTCGGCGCGTGACTACGGCATCGGTCACCTGTTGGCGGTCAAGCGTCCCGATTCCAAGCAGCCCCTGCGCGATACCCAGGAGTTTCCCGCCATCGCCAGTTTCGCCGAGATCACGCCGCCTATTCCTGAAAACGCTCATCCCAGCGCTTGAAGCGCTTGCGGCAGTAAGCCTCCAGTGACTCGAAGCTGTCGAAGAACAGCTCGTATTCGTCGCGCACGTCGATATCGTATTCACACCAGTCATTGCTGTGGTCGCGGCAGATCTGTGGGCGCTTGTCGTAGATCCCGCAATCGCCATTCGGCCGTAGGTGCGTACAACGGCTGAGGATACGCAGGTACCAGCCCTCCGGGTCCTTGAAGGCCTGCACGCCCTCGTGGGAGACCTGCCACAAGAGGTAGTCGAAGTCTTCCTTGGAGCGCGGCGTATCGAAGGGCTGGGTGATGTAGGTGCAGCAGGTGGAGGGGGCACAGAAGCTGCACTTGTTCTGTGCGGTCAACTCGATGTCGGGCTTGCTCATGCCTCGGACTTGTTGCCCGAGTGATGACGACGGTGCCGGTGCGAACCCTCACCACCGCCACGCCCGCCGCCGGGACGGCCCTGGCGCTTGCCCTGTGGACGCTTGCGCGGCTCGCGCTTGGCCGGGGGCAGGGAGGTGGCCAATAAATCGTCGTTGATGTCGGCGCGGGGGATCTTGTGCTGGATGTATTCCTCGATGTCCATCAGCGACATGGCGTAATCCTCGCAGGCGAAGCTGATGGCCTCGCCGCTGGCGCCGGCGCGGGCGGTACGGCCGATGCGGTGGACATAGTCCTCGGCATCCTGCGGCAGGTCGTAGTTGAAGACATGGGTGACGGCATCGATGTGCAGGCCGCGCGAGGCGACGTCGGTGGCGACGAGGATGTTGAGCTCGCCCTCCTGGAAGCGCTTGAGCAGGCTGATGCGTTTGTTCTGCGGTACATCACCGGAGAGGATGGCATTGGGATAGCCGTTGCCTTCCAGGTAGGCGCTGACCTTCTCCGCCACATGCTTGGTGTTGATGAAGACGATGCTGCGTGGCGGCTGCAGTTTCTTCAGCAGTCCCAGTAGCAATGGGATCTTCTCTTCACTGGCGGGGTAATAGACCTCCTCGACGACCTTGTCGGCGGTGACCTGTTCGGACTCGACGCGGATGATCTCGGGATTGTCCATGTGTTCGTAGGCCAGCTCGGTAACGCGGTAGGAGAGGGTGGCGGAGAACAGCAGGTTGAGACGCTGCTCGCGCGGCGGCAGGCGTCGCATCAGATAGCGGATGTCCTTGATGAAGCCGAGGTCGAACATGCGATCGGCCTCGTCCAGTACCAGAGCCTGACACTTGCGCAGGTCAAAGACGTGTTGCTTGAAGTAGTCGATGAGGCGTCCCGGTGTGCCGATGAGGATATCCACCCCCTCGCTCACTTCCTGGCGCTGCTGCTCATAACCGCTGCCGCCGTAGACCACCACCGACTTGAGGCCGATATGGGCGCCGATGGCGATGGCGTCCTTGTGGATCTGGATGGCCAGCTCACGAGTGGGGGCAACGATGAGGGCGCGGGCCTGGTTGGGGCGTCGCTCCGTGACGGGATTTTTGAGCAGGTGACTCATGACCGCGATGAGGAAGGCGGCGGTCTTACCGGTGCCGGTCTGAGCCTGTCCGGCGATGTCCGTACCGGCGAGACTCAGGGGCAGGGTTTGCGCCTGGATCGGGGTGCAATGGGTCAGGCCCATCTCGTTCAGGCCCTGTAATAATGGCGCGGGGAGATCCAGGGACTGGAAGCTTGTGTCGGTTGTCAATGCATCGCTCATATACTGTCAGCATAACAAATTCTTTTGGCTTGGGCTTGAAATAGCGTGCCAATTGGGCTCAAATGAGCCTAATACGGTCTTGTGAATAAGGCCACAAAAGTGAAGAAGAACTCGGTTGGAGGCGTTAAACCTTGAGTGACGACATAGTATATCTGACGGATGACAGCTTTGAGGCAGAGGTGCTGGGCGCCGATGCTCCGGTACTGGTGGATTACTGGGCCGACTGGTGCGGTCCCTGCAAGATGATTGCTCCCATACTCGACGAGATCTCCTCAGAGTACGCTGGCCGCCTGAAGGTCGCCAAGCTGAACATTGACGAAAATCCGGGTACCCCGCCCAAGTACGGTATTCGTGGTATTCCCACTCTGATGCTGTTTAAGAACGGCGAAGTGGAGGCCACCAAGGTCGGCGCCGTTTCCAAGTCCCAGTTGACCGCCTTTATCGACAGCAACCTGTAAGTTTTCGAACCCGGCGGGGTTTACTGGACTCCCGCCGGTTTCCATGGTAATTTTGCAAACACTTCAAGTACCCGCCGGCGTACCATGTCGGTAAATAATATCCAAGAACGAATTCCAAACTGAAGAGCTTAACCTCGAGCGACACCCGAATAGAACAAAAAATATCCGGCGTACGCCCCCCCACTCCGTCTATCTAACCTAACTCTACCGAACATGAACCTGACAGAACTCAAGACCAAACCCGCAGCTGAACTCATACAAATCGCCACCGACATGGGCATCGAAGGCATGTCCCGCTCCCGTAAGCAGGACATCATCTTTGCCATCCTCAAGACCCACGCCAAGAGTGGTGAGGACATCTATGGTGACGGTGTACTGGAAATCCTACAGGACGGCTTCGGCTTCCTGCGCTCATCCGACAGCTCCTACCTGGCCGGGCCCGATGACATCTATGTCTCGCCCAGCCAGATCCGGCGCTTCAACCTGCGCACAGGCGACACCGTCTCCGGCAAGATAAGACCTCCCAAGGAAGGTGAGCGCTACTTCGCGCTGCTCAAGGTCGCCGAGATAAACTTCGAGCCCCCCGAGGTGGCGAAGAACAAGGTTCTGTTCGAAAACCTGACCCCGCTGCATGCCAACGAGCGCATGCCCATGGAGCTGGGCAACGGTAGTACCGAGGACATCACCGCCCGCGTCATCGACCTGGCCTCGCCCATCGGTAAGGGCGTGCGCGGCCTCATCGTCTCCCCGCCCAAGGCCGGTAAGACCATGATGCTGCAGAATATCGCGCAGTCCATCGCCGCCAACCACCCCGAGTGCTATCTCATCGTGCTGCTCATCGATGAGCGTCCCGAGGAAGTGACCGAAATGACCCGCTCGGTGCGCGGCGAGGTGGTCTCCTCCACCTTCGACGAACCGGCCAGTCGCCATGTACAGGTGGCCGAGATGGTGATCGAAAAGGCCAAGCGTCTGGTGGAACACAAGAAGGACGTGGTAATCCTGCTCGACTCCATCACCCGTCTGGCACGTGCCTACAACACCGTTATTCCTTCTTCCGGTAAGGTCCTCACCGGTGGTGTCGACGCCAACGCCCTGCACCGTCCCAAGCGTTTCTTCGGTGCCGCGCGTAACATCGAAGAGGGCGGCTCGCTGACCATCCTCGCCACCGCCCTCATCGACACCGGTTCGCGCATGGACGACGTCATCTACGAGGAGTTCAAGGGCACCGGTAATATGGAGTTGCACCTGGATCGTCGCATCGCCGAGAAGCGCATCTTCCCGGCCATCAACATCAACCGCTCCGGCACCCGTCGCGAGGAGTTGTTGATGAAGCAGGACGAGCTGCAGATGATGTGGATCCTGCGCAAGCTGCTGCACGACATGGACGAACTGGCGGCCATGGAATTCCTGCAGGACAAGCTTAAGGCCACCAAGACCAATGGCGAGTTCTTCGACTCCATGAAGGGTTAGCCCCGGGCCGGGTGTTCTCGTTCTTGGACGAAAACACCCGGCGGCGGCAGGTATGCCTTGCCAGAAGTGTGAACCGGTCAATCCCATTTCCAACCGTCTCAACTATAATGTGATGAAGAAATAGCCAATATCATTGCAGTAGAGGCGGAATCGGATGAGCGATTTTATCGATTTTGATAGCTGGCAGGAGCTGGCACGCAGTAATCCCAGGGCCTTCGAGGCCAGACGCCGAGAGGTGGTCAACGCCGCCATCGCCCAGGTCCCACACGACCGTCAGCACCGCCTTCGCTGTCTGCAGTGGCGTATCGAGAAGGTCTGCGCCAGCGCCTCCAATCCCATCTCCGCCTCGGTGCAACTCTCCAACATGATGTGGGAGCGCGTCTCGCGCCAGCAAAGCCTCATCCATTGCCTGTTCGAACCGGTCAAGCTCAGCCGCCAGTCGCGGGGCGCCAGCATCCTCACTTTCCCCCCAAGACGTGACGTATAGCTTGCCCGCATCGGGCTTTTTGCGTACTATTGCGCGTTCCCATGCGGTGCCTGGCGATTGGGACCAGGTGGCGGCATGATTGAGAATTCCATGAGAGGTTGAACATGAAAGCGGATATTCATCCCCAGTACGACGAAATTACTGTCACCTGCAGCTGCGGCAACAGCTTCCAGACCAAGTCCACCGCCGGTAAGGACCTGACCCTGGACGTATGCTCACAGTGCCACCCCTTCTTCACCGGTAAGCAGAAGATCGTGGACACCGCCGGTCGCGTCGACAAGTTCCGCCAGAAGTACGGCAAGAAGTAATCACGCGCGATGCATCACGCAGTTGTCAAAAGGGCGCCCCGCAAGGGCGCCCTTTTTGCGTTTTGCCTGTTCGTTTTTTCAGCCCCGCTGACGGCGGCCCAGTGTCCCAGCCCCGACATCGACGAACGTGCCACGGTACGCTACATCCACGACGGCGATACCCTGCACCTGGGCGACGGCCGCAAGGTTCGCCTCATAGGCATCAATACCCCGGAAGTGGCGCATGATCGGCGACCGGCCGAACCCCTGGCACAGGCCGCGAAGCAGGCGCTCGAAGCCGCGATCCCGCCGGGCAGTTCGGTCGGCCTGGATTTCGGAGCCGAGCGACACGACCGCCACGGTCGTGTACTGGCCCATCTCATCGACAAGGATGGCCGCAATCTCAACCTCATGCTCATCGAACAGGGCCTGGCCCAGGCCATCGCCATCCCGCCCAATGTGCGCTGGACAGAGTGTTATTGGCAGGCCGAACAGACGGCCCGCGATGCCGGCCTGGGCCTGTGGCGGCATCCACGCTACCGGACGCTGGCCGCGCACGAACTGAACGGAAATGAGAGAGGGTTTTATCG
The DNA here is from genome assembly GCA_014762495.1 of Gammaproteobacteria bacterium. Classification (GTDB taxonomy): domain Bacteria; phylum Pseudomonadota; class Gammaproteobacteria; order Thiohalospirales; family Thiohalospiraceae; genus JABURT01. Next base: position 17,918 of record JABURT010000204.1, read on the forward strand.
TCTACAGGGCAGGGTTGTGCGCGTCGGCGAGAGCCGCAAGGCCTGGTGGCTCGATCTCGACGGTCCGGCGGTACTGCGCATCGACAAGCGCGATGCACAGTACTTCGATATGCTGGATATGTCGGCCCTCAAGGGAAAGCTTGTTGAAGCCCGTGGATGGCTTTACCCCTATCGGGCTAAACTGAGCATGGGAGTGCGCCACCCACGGTCGCTTCAAGTGATGGACCGGGGCCGTTAGCGTTAGTGGAGTCGAAAATGAGTGCGAGTGAAGAACAGGCAAGACTGAGATCTCAGGCCCTCTCCTATCACAAGGAGCCCAGGCCGGGGAAGATTGCCACCGAACTGACCAAGCCCTGTAATACGCAGGCCGACCTCAGCCTGGCCTACACCCCCGGAGTGGCCGAACCGGTCCGCGCCATTGCCGAGCATCCCGACGACGCCTATCTCTACACCGGCAAGGGCAACCTGGTGGCGGTAATAAGCGATGGCAGTGCCATTCTCGGCCTGGGTAATCAGGGACCCTTGGCCAGTAAGCCGGTGATGGAGGGCAAGGGCGTTTTGTTCAAGAAGTTTGCCGACATCGATGTCTTTGACATCGAGGTGGCGACGCAGAACGTCGACGAGTTCGTGCAGACGGTGGCCAACATCGCCCCTACCTTCGGCGGTATCAACCTTGAGGACATCTCCGCGCCGCGCTGTTTCGAGATCGAGAAACGCCTCATTGAGTTGCTCGACATACCGGTCTTTCATGACGACCAGCGCGGTACCGCCACCATCATCTCCGCCGGTCTGCTCAATGCCCTGGAACTGCAGGAGAAGCCACTGGGTGATGCCAAGATCGTCTGCATCGGTGCCGGTGCCGCCGCTATCGCCTCCATGAATCTTTTGCTGGCATTGGGCGCAGACAAGAACAATGTCCGCATGATCGACCGCCAGGGCGTGATCCATTCCGCGCGCGAAGACCTCAATCCCTACAAGCAGGCCTTCGCCATCGAGACCTCCGAGCGCAGTCTGGCCGATGCCATGAATGGTGCCGATGTGATGATAGGTGTCTCCGGACCAGGTATCGTCGATGAGGCCATGATCGCCGCCATGGCCCCGCGTCCGGTGGTCTTTGCCCTCTCCAACCCCGAACCCGAGATACGTCCCGACCGGGTCGCCGCGGTACGCGACGATGTGATCATGGCCACCGGGCGCAGCGACTTTCCCAACCAGGTCAATAATGTCCTCGGTTTTCCGTTTATCTTTCGCGGTGCGCTGGACGTACACGCCCGCGAAATCAACCGCGAGATGCAGATCGCCGCGGTCCATGCCCTGGCCGAGCTGGCCCACGAGGCGGTGCCACCCGATGTGCTGGAGTCATACGGTCTGGAGGATTTGAGTTTCGGGCCCGATTACATCATTCCCAAGCCCTTCGATACCCGCCTCAAGGAGGTGGTGCCGGCCGCGGTGGCACGGGCGGCAGTCAAGAGCGGCGCGGCGAGGATCGCCTACCCCGATCACTACCCCCCTTTCTAAATCCTCTCAATCTAGACTTCGACAGTCTCGTTTAGCAGGGCGCGGACCTCGTCCAGGCGGGCCCGTTTCATGGCCTTGCCATCGATCGGGCTCTTCGGCGCCTGTTTCAATTTACGATCGGGAAAGATGACGATGTCGATGGTGTCCTCACCGGCGATGAAACTGAGGCTGGGATAGTTCTGCTCCTCACCATTGAAGCGCAGGGCGGTTTCGTGCAGACGGTAGGGGATATCGTGATCCATGAGGAAGAAGGTCACGGTCTCCACCGAGGAGGCATAGATATGGAGTTGAATCTCGCTGTGGGGACCGGCCGTGCCCTGCAGCACCGGACCGGCCAGGTGGGGGTCAAACTCGGCCAGTAGCTGCATGGCTTCGATGGCCGCCTCGCGCAGATGTCGCAGGTGTTGCGGATGGCTGTCGTGCAGAAAGATGCGCTGGTACTCCTGCAGCGCCTCTTCGATCTCGATGTTGCGCGGCAGGTTGCGGGTATCGCGCGCGCCCAGGTGTTCGGCGGCCTTGTGCTTGGCGCCATAGTAGTCGAGGCGCCCATCGCCGGCCATGAGGCGGGCCGCCTCCTGGGCGATGAGCAGGCGCATCTGGCTATCGCGGGTACTGCGTTGTTTGGCCATGGTCACTCGCCGCCTAGAAGAGTTGCTGTGAGAGACTGCTGTCCGGTTCGCCGTTGTTGTTCTCACCCTCGTTCGCGAACTGATAGCCGGGTTCGTTCTGGGACGATTCCTTGGGCACATTCTCTTCGCGGAAGGTCTCGAACATGGCATTGGGATTATCGGCACTGGCCAGTTTACCGGTCTCCGAATCGATGCGTACCGCGACCATGCCCTCGGGCTGCGCCGGTTGTGTTTCGGGCATGCCGTCCAGGGCCACCTTCATGTAGTCGATCCACATGGGCAGGGCGGCACGGGCGCCGGTCTCCTTGTCGCCAAGGGGGCGGGGCTTGTCGAAACCGACCCAGGTGGTGGTGACGATGTTGCTGTTAAATCCGGAGAACCAGGCGTCCTGTTGATCATTGGTGGTACCAGTCTTGCCGGCGATATCCTTGCGACCAAGAGACCAACGTGCGCGACGGCCGGTACCGTACTGGATCACGTCCTGCAGGATGCTGGTCATGAGGTAGGCGTTCTGCGGTGAGATGGCGCGTTCCGCAGCGTAGATAGGGGTGGGCAGATCCTGGCTCTCCTCGATCTCACCCTCGGCCAGTTGGGCCTCGTTGTCCTCACCCTCGATGGCTTCGCCGTCGGCATTGACCAGGGTCGGCTCCAGAACCAGTTTTTTCAGGCCGCCGGCATCGAGTTCGGCTTCCGTCGGCTCGGCGGCCGTATCCTCGGCCGGTAGGGCGGGGTCCTCGCTGTTGACGAGGCTGTTCTCGCCCTCCAGACATTCGACACAGACCTGTACCGGGTTGGCCTGGTAGATGACGTTGCCATCCATGTCCTCGATGCGTTCGATGACGTAGGGGAAGATGCGAAAACCGCCGTTGGCAAACACCGAGTAGCCGGTGGCCAGGTCGATGGGCGTCACCGTGCCGCTGCCCAGCGCCAGCGACAGGTCACGCTGCAGGTGGGTGGTGGGGATACCGAACTTGGCGGCGTGGTTGATGGTGTAGTTGACGCCAATGGACTCGAGCAGGCGCACCGCCACCGTGTTAACCGACTTGGTCAGGGCCTGGCGCAGGCGGATGGGGCCGCGATAGATATTGCTGTAGTTCTCCGGTCGCCAGACCCCTTCCAGGGCCGCGTCCTCCTTGGTAATGGGGGCATCGTTGATGATGCTGGCCGGGGTATAGCCGTGAGCCAGCGCCGCCGAATAGAGGAAGGGCTTGAAGTTTGAGCCGGGCTGGCGCTCGGCCTGCAGTGCGCGATTGAACTTGCTGTGATAGAAGTCGAAACCGCCGGAGAGGGCCTGAATGGCACCGTCCTTGGGGTCGAGCGAGACAATGGCGCCCTCGGCCTCGGGAATGTGGTTGAGCTGCCAGTTGCCCTTGTCATCCTGAAACACGTAGACGATATCGCCGACGTCGAGGACATCGTCGGCGGTGCGCGGGGCGGGCCCGGTGCGTACATCGGATTCATAGGGCGCGGCCCACTTGAGGCCGTCCCAGTCGATGCGTACCAGGCGCCCGTCCACCAGCAGGATGTTGGCGCTTTGTTCTTCCAGGCCGCTGACCAGCGCGGGCAGCAGATTACCCACCGTGGGGATGGTCTTGAGCTCGCGGTCCCAGTCCTGCTGCGCCAGCTTCAGGTTGCCGTATTCGAGGAACTGGCTAAACAGGCCGGCGATGGGGGTATCGGTTTTCAGTTTCTCCATCAGCGGCTTTTTCTCCGCCAGTATCCGGATCCACTCCTCGGCGGCATCGTCCATTTCCAGTTCCACATGCTTGACCGGTCCACGGTAGCCGTGGCGCTTGTTGTAATCGATCAGCGCCTGGCGCAGGGCCTTGTTGGCGGCCTCCTGCAGACGTCTGTCGACGGTGGTATAGACACGGAAGCCTGTGCTGTAGGCCTCCTCGCCATAGCGTTCCACCATCTCGGCGCGCACCATTTCACCCACGTGCGGGGCCTCGGCCTCGATGGTGAGGCTGTGCAGCTCGGCGTCGTCGCGGGTACTGCGCGCCTGCTTGTAGTCGGCGGTGTCGATGTAGCCCAGTTCGTGCATGCGACCCAGTACATAGTTGCGACGCGCGGTGGCACGAGAGGGATTGATAATCGGGTTATAACGCGAGGGGGCCTTGGGCAGGCCGGCGATCATGGCAAACTGGGGCAGGCTGAGGTCGTGGATCTCCTTGCCGTAGTAAGTTTGCGCGGCCGAAGCGACACCATAGGCGCGGTGACCGAGATAGATCTTGTTGAGGTAGAGCTCCATGATCTGCTCTTTGGACAGCTCCCACTCTATCTTGAAGGAGAGGAATATCTCGGTGAGCTTGCGCAGGTAGGTCTTCTCGCGGCTCAAGAAGAAGTTGCGCGCCACCTGCATGGTGATGGTGGAACCGCCCTGGGATTTACGTCCGGTGGTGATGAGGCTGTAGACCGCACGTAGAATCCCCTGGTAATCGACCCCGGGGTGTTCGAAGAAGCGGGCGTCTTCCGCCGCCATCATGGCCTCGACCATGTAGGGCGGGAACTGGTCGTATTCAAGCGGGGCGCGGCGCTTCTCGCCGTATTCGGAGATCAGTTCACCGTCGCGGGTATAGACCCGCAGCGGCACCTGCAGCTGCACATCCTTGAGGTTTTCGATGGAGGGCAGGCTGGGCGTAAGGATGACGAACAATGCCAGGGTGGCGACCATGCCGGTCGCAAACAGGGCCGCACCGATGATAATGAGTTTGCGAAGAAGTCCGTTGAACCGCTTCATAGAATCCCGCTCGTGTCGTGCAAAACGCCATTATAGGGATTTGTCCGCCGGCGCGCTGCTTTAGTTTTATAGTGTCTTGTGTTAAGAGTGCTTATGTGAAAAAGCTAAAGTTATGACTAATTTCCCCGACATAAGTTCATAATAACTCAAATATTTCCCAGGAAGCCTAAGTGGCGGAGCAGTGGTAGGAATGTTCAGCAAGGACAAGCATGCATTGCTGGGACTGGATATCGGGTCCACGGCCATCAAGCTTGTCGAGATTTCGCGGCACGGTCAGGACTATCGTCTTGAGGCCTGTGCCATTGAGCCACTTCCGCGCGGTGCGGTGGTGGACAAACTTGTGCGCGAACCCCAGGCGGTGGCGGCCGCCCTCCGCCGCGCCGTACGCAGCTCCGGGACCCGTCTCAAACGCGCCGCGGCCGCCATTGGCGGCGGCACCGCCATCACCAAGCTTATTACCATGCCCACCGGTCTCGATGAACTGGAACTGGAAGAACAGATCGCGGTGGAGGCTAACCAGTATCTCTCCTATCCCATTAACGAGGTCAATCTCGACTTCGAGGTGATGGGGCCGACGCCCGATGGTGAACGCGTCGAGGTCCTGCTGGCGGCCTCGCGCAGCGAACTGGTGGAGGACTGGAGCCTCGCCATTCAGATGGCGGGCCTGCAACTGAAGATCCTCGATATCGAGGCCTTCGCCCTGGAGAATGCCTGGCCGCTCTATTCCCGCCAGTTGCCGGAGCAGGGCGTTTATCAGACCGCCGCCGTCATTGATGTCGGCCACTCCACCACCACCATTACCGTGCTCAAGGACGGCGAGGGGATCTTTGAACAGACTCAGAGCTTCGGTTGTGGGCAGTTGGTGGATTCGCTGGTCAAGCAGAGCGGTATGGAAGAGTCACAGGTCATGACCCACCTCCAGCAGGGCAGCCTGCCCGAGCCGCAACGAAGTGATTTATTGCTTCCCTATGTCGACACGGTCATCCGACATATCAGCCGCATGATGCAATTGTTCCAGAGTTCGCCCCATGCCACCGAGCTGGATCACATCCTACTGTGCGGCGGCGGTGCCATGCTACCCGCCCTGGCGGAGGGGGTCAGTGGACGACTGGGCATCAATGCCGCCCTGGCCCAGCCGCTGGAGGGGATGAGCCTGTCCTCCCGGATCAACCGGACTGCGCTGCGACGGAGTGCGCCGCGCCTGGTGATCGCTCTGGGCCTGGCCTTGCGGGGATTTGAACCATGAGGCATATCAATCTCCTGCCCTGGCGCGAGGAGCGGCGCCGAGACCAGCAAAAACGCTTCACGCGCCAGACCGTGTTGATCCTTGGGCTATGCCTGATGGTCGTGGTGGTTGCCATGATGCAAACCCAGGCCGGTATCGGCGTGCAAAAAGAGCGCAACGATTACCTGCAGTCGCAGATCCGTGAGCTCGAAGGGCGCATCGGCGAGGTCAAGGCCCTGCGTGACCAGCGCAAACTGATGAAGGAGCGCATGGCGGTAGTGCTTAAACTGCAGGACAACCGAACCGAGGCGGTACGCATCTTCGATGCCCTGGCGCGGGCGGTGCCGGACGGGGTGATCCTTGAAAAGATGGAATTAATGGATGAAAACCTGGAGCTGAGTGGCACGGCCTTAAACAATGCCGAGGTCTCCAGCTTCATGCGCCGCCTGGATCAGAGCGAGGTGTTTCACGCGGCGCGGCTGGATGTGATCAAGGTGGCCTCGGGCGAATCCCGGCGCAGCAGTTTTGTGCTTAAGGTACAAACCGGTAAGGCGGAGACGGGCTCATGAACCTGGACGAGTTCCGTAACCTCGATCTGTCCGAGATCGGCAGCTGGCCCACCCCCGCCAAGGTGGTGGTATGGGTCATGATGGTTGGCGTGATCCTGTTTGTCGGCTACCAGCTACTGCTCGCGCCCAGCCTCGCCAGGCTGGAACTGGAACAAAAACAGGAACGCAACCTCAAACAGGATCTTGAGATCAAATACCTGCTCGCCTCCAACCTCGAGGCCCATCGTGAACAGATGCAACGCATGCAACAGATGTTCGGCGATCTGCTGGGGCAACTGACCAGCGAAACCGAGGTCGCCGGTCTGCTGGAAGATATTTCTCTGACCGGTGTGAAACACGGCTTGGCGTTCGATTACTTCAAGCCCGAGCCGGAGGTGCAACGTGAATTCTACGTCGAACTGCCGATACGCATGCGGGTCAAGGGCAGTTATCATCAGTTCGGCCGCTTTATCAGCGAGCTGGCCTCCCTGTCTCGCATCGTCACCCTGCATGATATTCGTATCAGTCAGATCAAGGGCGAACGTCAGCTGATGATGGAACTGGTGGCCAAGACCTACCGTTATAAGCGCGCCCCGAAAGAGGAACAGACGGATCGGGACAAGGCGGTGAATTCATGAGGGTGTTGGCGTCCCTGCTTCTGCTCACCCTGGTCACGGCCTGTCAGGACGGGCCCGATTCGGATCTGTTGAGCTATGTCGAGGGCCTCAAATCCAGTCAGCAGGGGCAACTGGATCCGTTGCCGGAGTTGAAAAAACGTGAAACTTTCAGTTATCGGGCCGATAGCGAGGGTATAAGAGACCCGTTCTCCACCACCGGCTCCTTCGTCACCAGCGAGAGCCGCGAGAGTTCGGTGCGCCCCGATAACGACCGCAAGCGTCAGGTGTTGGAGCAGTTTCCGCTGGATACCCTGTTCATGGTGGGCAGCATGAAGATGTCCGGCGAGATGGTGGCCCTGGTGCGATCGGGCGATGGCATCATTCACCAGGTCCGGGTCGGCGACTACGTCGGCCAGAATTATGGCAAGGTGGTTGCCGTGAGCAGTAACGAGATCACCCTGCGTGAACTGGTGCCCGATGGCATCGGTGGTTGGCAGGAACGGCCCGCGACCATCACGCTGGCAAAATAAAGGAATCAAATTAGGCACATGTTTCGAGACCCGGCCCGGCAGATTGCATTAAAAGCGAACCGCTCCCTGTGGAGCGGCCTGCTGCTGTGGTGCCTTGGGTTTGGTGCCGCAACTGCGGCCGAATTGCAGAATATCCAGGTGAGGAACCTGCCCGGCGAGGTGGTGGAGGTGCGTCTGGGACTGAGCGAGGCCGATATACCGGTCAGCCACTTCGCCATCGACCAGCCCCCGCGCATTGTTCTCGACCTGCCCAATACCGCCCTGGCCTTAAGCAAACCCAGGCAAAACGTGGGCAGTCATGCCCTGACTTCATTGCAGGCGGTGGAGGCGGGGGGCCGCAGCCGCGTCATCCTCAACCTCAACCGTATGGTGGGTTACCAGGTCAGCGGCTCGGGCACGGAGACCGTGATCCGTCTCGGTCGGGCCGGCGCCATGGCGACGGCGGATTCGGCATCGGCCAGCGACAGCACCAACCGCGTGGAAAATGTCGATTTTCGTCGTGGCGAAGAGGGCGAGGGACGCGTCATCGTCAGCTTTGCCGACAGCAATATCGCCACCGACATCCGCGAGGAGGGCGGGGTCCTGGTGGTGGAACTGCCCGGCAGCCGCCTGCCCGAATCGCTGGAGCGTCGCCTGGATGTGATCGACTTCGCCACCCCGGTGCGCACCGTCGACAGCTTCACCCGCGACGGCGTGGCACGCCTGGTAATCGGCGCCGCCGGCGACGTCGAACACCTGGCCTACCAGAGCGAGAATCGCCTCATCATCGACATCAAGCGACCCTCGCAGGAGGAGCGCGCCGCGCAGGAGGAGATGGAGTACCAGGGCGAGAAGCTCACCCTCAATTTTCAGGACATCGAGGTACGCGCGGTACTGCAGATCATCGCCGACTTCACCGGCATGAACATCGTCGCCAGCGACTCGGTCAGCGGCAACATCACCCTACGCCTGAAGGATGTACCCTGGGACGAGGCGCTGGATATCATTCTCAAGACCAAGGGGCTGGGCATGCGCCAGATGGGCAGCATTGTCATGGTGGCGCCCAATGACGAAATCGCCGCCCGCGACAAGGCCGAGCTGGAGGCGCAAAAGCAGCGCGAACAGCTCTCGCCGCTGCAGAACACCAGCATTCAAATCAATTACGCCAAGGCCAATGACATCGCCACCCTGCTCAAGTCGGAGCAGAACAGCCTTATGTCCAGCCGCGGCACCGTCTCCATCGACGAGCGTACCAATAAACTGCTTATCAAGGAGACACCGGAGAACCTGCGCGAGATCAACCGCCTGGTGAAGGAGCTCGACGTGCCGGTGCGCCAGGTGCTGATCGAGTCACGCATTGTTATCGCCAACGACGACTTCAGCCGCGACATCGGCGCCCGTTTCGGTGTCTCGGCCGGCGATGCCAGCGGAGCCACCGGTGTGACCACCGGGACCCTGGACGGTACCGATTCCATACTGGGCAACGGTGGCAGCATTACTACCGGTAGCCTGCCGGCCACCAATGATCGACTCAACGTAAACCTGCCGGTACAGAACCCGGCCGGTTCGCTGGCCATCTCGGTCCTAAACGGCAACGTACTGCTGGACATGGAACTCACCGCGCTGCAGACCGAGGGTCGCGGAGAGGTCATCTCCAACCCGCGCGTCATCACCTCCAACCAGAAGGAGGCGGAGATCGAGCAGGGCGTCGAGATCCCCTATCTGCAGGCCACTTCCAGCGGTGCCACCTCGGTGGCCTTCAAGAAGGCGGTGCTGAGCCTGCAGGTCACGCCCCAGATCACGCCCGATAATCGCATCATCATGGACCTGCGCGTGAGCAAGGACAGCGTCGGCGAGGTCTTCAACGGCGTACCCAGCGTCAACACCCGCGAGGTCAACACCCAGGTACTGGTGGACGATGGCGATACCGTGGTCCTGGGTGGTATCTACGAACAGACCTACAGCGAAGAGGTGGACAAGGTGCCGCTGCTTGGTGACCTGCCCCTGATTGGCGCCCTGTTCCGCTCCAAGCGCAAGGTGGATGACAAGGCCGAACTGCTGATCTTCGTCACCCCCAAGGTGCTGCACGACGGTCTCAAGCCGCGCTAATTCATTAAAAAACTTGATTTGACCTACCGTGACTGCACTATCATGTGCAGCCATGGTAGCAGACAGAATTTTCCTTGTTGGTCTCATGGGGGCGGGCAAGACCACCATCGGCAAGCAACTGGCGAAGTCCCTGGGCAAGGATTTTGTCGACAGCGATCGTGAGATCGAATCCCATACCGGCGCCAGTATCCCGCTCATCTTCGAGCTTGAGGGCGAGGAAGGGTTTCGCAAGCGCGAACGCCAGATGATCGATCAACTCAGCCAGCGTCATAACTCCGTACTCGCCACCGGCGGCGGGGCCGTGCTCAATGAAGAGAATCGCAAGTGGCTCGGCGAACGCGGCGTGGTGATCTACCTGCACGCCACCGTTGAGCAACTGCTGGAACGCACGCGCATGGATCGCAACCGCCCGTTGTTGCAGACCGAGGACCCGGAGGCCAAATTGCGAGAACTGCTGGCCCAGCGTGACCCGCTCTATCGCGAGGTGGCCGACATCGTCATCGATACCGGCAACAACTCGGTGCGACAGGTCGTGCAGGACCTGGTCGCTCAACTGGAGTCCCTGTAGAGGCTTATTAGAAAAGAGATATGATGAAGACACTGGGCGTGGAACTGGGGGAGCGCAGCTACCCCATCTATATCGGCAATGGCCTGTTGGGAAGCCCGGAGCTGGTGAAGCCGCATATCCGTGGCCAGCAGGTGCTCATCGTCAGCAACGAGACCGTGGCGCCGCTCTATCTCGACAAGGTCATGCCCGCCTTTGCCGACTACCAGGTCGAGACGGTGATCCTGCCCGACGGCGAGAAGTACAAAAACCTCGACGTCCTCAACCGCATCTATGATCAACTGCTGGAGAAGCGTTTTGATCGCAAGTGCACCCTGGTGGCCCTGGGCGGCGGTGTCATCGGAGACATGACCGGATTTGCCGCCGCCTGCTACCAGCGCGGCGTCGACTTCATTCAGATCCCCACCACCCTGTTATCGCAGGTGGATTCCTCGGTGGGCGGCAAGACCGGCGTCAATCACCCGCTGGGCAAGAACATGATCGGCGCCTTCCACCAGCCGCGTTGTGTCATCGCCGACACCGACACTCTCGACACCCTGGACGAACGCCAGCTCTCCGCCGGCCTCGCCGAGGTGATCAAATACGGCCTCATCCACGATGCCGAATTCTTTCAGTGGCAGGAGGCCAATATGGGTCAGTTGATGGCGCGCGAGGCCGAGGCCATGGCCTATGCCATCGAGCGCTCCTGCCTCGACAAGGCGAAGGTGGTGGCGGCGGATGAGCGGGAGGGCGGTATCCGCGCCATCCTCAATCTCGGTCATACCTTCGGCCACGCCATTGAGACCGCTGTCGGTTATGGCGAGTGGCTGCACGGCGAGGCGGTGGGCACCGGCATGCTCATGGCCGCCGACCTCTCCCAGCGCATGGGCTGGCTCGGCGAGGCCGACGTCGAGCGCGTCGATGCCATCCTCGACAAGGCCGGGCTGCCCACCCGCTATCCGGCCAGTCTCTCCAACGCACGCTTTCTGGAGCTGATGTCGGTGGACAAGAAGGTCGAGGCGGGTCGCATCCGTCTGGTGCTGCTCAAGGCCGTGGGTGAGGCGGTCATTAGCGACGCCTTTGACCCGGCCCTGATGCAGGCCACCCTCGACGCCCACCGATCGATAGAGGATTGATATGAGCCTGGCGCCCTACGCAGCATTGGAAGAGCATTCCCGCGGGCGCCGTTACTCGGAGGCCTCGCCCACCTATCGCGGCGAATACCAGCGTGACCGCGACCGTATTGTCCACTCCTCCGCCTTTCGTCGCCTGGAGTACAAGACCCAGGTCTTCGTCAATCACGAAGGCGACATGTTTCGCACCCGCCTCACCCACTCCATCGAAGTGGCCCAGATCGGTCGCGCCATTGCCCGCCGCCTGGGACTCAACGAGGACCTCATCGAGGCCATCTCCCTGGCCCACGACCTGGGCCACACACCCTTCGGCCACGCCGGCCAGGATGTCCTCAATGAGTGCATGAAGGATCACGGCGGCTTCGAACACAACCTGCAGTCGCTGCGCATTGTCGATCACCTGGAGCAGCGCTATGCCGAGTTCATGGGGCTGAACCTCACCTTCGAGACGCGCGAGGGGATCCTCAAGCACTGCTCGGTGAAAAACGCGAAGGAGATGGGTGATGTGGGCGAGCGTTTCCTCAACAAGACCCAGCCCAGCCTGGAAGGCCAGGCCGCCAACATTGCCGACGCCATCGCCTACAACAACCATGACATCGACGATGGCCTGCGTGCCAACTTCCTCAGCCTGGAGCAGATGTGCGAGGTGGATCTGTTCCGCGAGCAATACGAGGCGGTGAAGAAAAAATACCCCGATCTCGGCGGGCGTCGCCAGGTCCACGAGATCATCCGTCGCATGATCAACGCCCAGGCGGTGGACCTCATCGACGAGAGCGCGCGCCGCATCAAGCAGGCGGCGCCCAGCCACATCGACGATGTGCGCGAGCATGCGGACCTGCTCATTGGTTTTAGCGAGGAGATGGCCGAGCACAACCGTGACCTCAAGCGCTTCCTGCGCGCCAACCTCTATCGCCATTACCGCGTGCACCGCATGACCAACAAGGCCAAGCGCATCCTGGTGGCCCTGTTCGACGCCTATTTCGAGGACCCACGCATCCTGCCGCACCACACCCAGGAGATGGTGCGTGCCGAGGAGGAGGAAAACGGCCTCAGCGGACGCGCCCGGCGTATCTGCGATTACGTCGCCGGCATGACCGATCGCTATGCCATCCTCGAATACGAACGCATCTATAATCCAACGACCCTGACCTAGCTTGCGGTTTTTGCGTATCATAGAGTGATAACAACGACATAGACGCCATCGCCCAATGCGCATATACATGCAGACACCACCGGCCCCCGACCGGCCACCGCGCTTCTATCACCTGTTCCTGCAGGAGGACCTGCTGGAGGGCTGGACGCTGGTCAAGGAGTCGGGCAACCAGGGTGCCTCGGGCCGTTTGCAACGCCAGCATTTCGGTTCGCGCGAGGATGCCCAGGAGGCGCTGGTGAAGGCACGCGATGCCCAGATCAAGCGCGGTTACCGCGTGGTCTTTTCGCAGGGCGATGACGTAGGTTAAGGGGAGCAGGCATGGAATGGGTTAGCGACGACAAGCTCGATTATCTGGACCACTACGGTCTGGACAAGGAGCCCTTTGACGCCGAGGTGGACCGCGTGAGCTTCTTCCAGGATGCCGTCATTACCCAGCGCCTCGGCATGCTGCAACACTTCTCCCGCTACAGCGACCTGTTGTTGCTGGTGGTGGGCCAGTTCGGCTCCGGCAAGACCACCCTCATGGAACACTTCATCGATCAGGTGGAGGAAGAGGTGCGCGTCAGCCGCGTCGACGCCAGCCCCACCATGAGTCGGGAAACCCTGCTCATCGCCATCGGCAAGGGCTTCGGTCTGCCGCCGGTGCTGGAAGGCGACCTCAACGCCTTCATCAAGCAACTGCAGGAATTGCTGCAATTCGACGAGGGCGGCCTGCTGGTCATCGACGATGCCCACCTGCTGCCCGCCGACACCCTGCGCTATGCCCTGGAGCTGGCCGAGATCAGCGGCAGACAGGGCAAGCTGCTGCGCCTGATCCTGTTCGCCGAACCCAGTATCGAACAGGTGCTGGCCGATCCGGGCGTGGCCCGGCTCGGTGAGCGCATCACCCACACCCTGGACATCCCCGCACTGGACCTTGAGCGCACCGAGGCCTATATCCATCATCGCATGCAGGCGGTCGGACACGACGGTGAGAACCCCTTCCCCCGCGCGGTAATGAAGCGCATTCACAAGGGCGCCCACGGCCTGCCGCTGCGCATTAACGAACTGGCCCAGGAGCACCTGCTGCAGGGCAGCGAGGGCGGCGAGGGCATCAGCCTGCCCATCGGCAAGGGCTATCTCATCGCCATTGCCGCGGTCATCATCACGGTCACCGTGGTGGTGATCCTGCTGGGCCGACTCGAGTCGCGCCCGGCGACCACGACCCAGGATGGGGCGTCCGATCGCATTGTCACCCTGCCCCTGAACGGCGCCGACGAGACCGCGCCGCCGCCCCGGCTCAAGGGCTGGAGCGAGGAGGTGGGCTCCGCCGCCGAATCGACTGCAGCCGACGGAGCCGTCGAAGGCCCCGAAGCGGTGGAGGGCGAGCCGGCCGAGTCGGTCAGCGAGGCCCCGGTGGAGACGGTCACAGTTGACTCGGCCCCCGCCGATCCGGCGCCCACAGATGCGGTGCCAGAGGAACCGGCGGCCGAAACCGAGACTGAAACCGTCGAGGCGGCGCCCGAGCCGGCCGCGCCCGAGATCGCCCAGCCCGAGATCAAGCAGGTCAGGCCGCAGCCGGTGGTGGGCTCGCCCAGGCGCCAGTCCATCACGGTCGATGGTCGAAACTTCCATCCCGAGGCCAGGGTGCGCGTGGGCTGGACCGGAAGCTCGCGCCTGCTCGACAACTGGCAGGTACGCGTGGTGAGCGAGGAGCAGATCGTGTTTCGCGTGGTCACCGGCATTCAGAGCGACACCTGGACCGTACGCATCATCAACCCGGGCGAGCGCGGCTCTAACGTCGCCAGCTTCCAGGTCGTCTCGCCCAGATCACAGCAGGCCAAGCAGGTCGAAGAAGAGGCCGACAAGTCGGGCGAGCAGGACTGGCTGTTTGGGCGCGATCCCGAGCACTATACCGTGCAGGTGCTGGCCTCGCGCCAGGGCGAGGCCGTGACCAATTTCATGAAACAGCATGGCCTGTCCAAGGCCGGGGTGGTGGTGAGCACTCGCAAACAGGGCGAGCTGTGGTACTACCTGGTCTACGGTGACTATGCCACGCGCGAACAGGCCGACGAGGTCACCGAGGCCCTGGCCCAACGCGTGCCCGGCAGTCAGCCCTGGGCACGCAGCATGCAGAGCCTGCAGCAGATGGTACTTGGCGGTCGCCTCGAGGACGCCGCCTGGATCAAGGTGCAAAGCGGCAGTCGCTACACCCTGCAACTGGTGGCGGGCAGTTCGGGCGAGACCGTGAGGGACTTTGTCGGTAAGTACGGACTCACCGACCAGGCCGCCGTGTATCAGACCACGCGCGACGGCAAGCCCTGGTACGTGCTGGTCTACGGTGTCTACGACAGCCAGCAGGCGGCCCAGGCCGCGGCCGCCGATCTGCCTGCCGCGGTACGCCAGATGCAGCCCTGGGCTCGAAGTTTCGCCAGCGTTCAGGCCGATATCCCCTAGCCTCGTCCGCCGCCCCCGTGTCGGCCCAAAGGCGGGGCGCAAAAAAAGCCCCGCCACACCCCCTCAGTTCGATTGAACAGGCGCCTCCCGGACTGTAT